>DGVL01000091.1:26478-29264 GCA_002394965.1 Lachnospira sp. UBA4285 | reverse complement strand
ACCAGTCTCCATCTCTTGTCCTTGGACAGCGGTCTGGTCTCCATCACCCGAACGGTATCACCTACATTGCACTCATTCTTCTCATCATGTGCCTTGAGCTTGTAGGTTCTCTTTACGATTTTGTGATAAAGAGGATGCTCTACGTTATCCTGAACAGCAACGACGATCGTCTTGTCCATCTTGTTGCTGACAACCTTGCCGGTACGGGTCTTTCTTAAGTTTCTTTCTTCCATGATTATATCCTCCGGGATCTCGAATTACTGAATCGCTGCAAGCAGCGTCTGGATCCGGGCAATATTTCTGCGGACCTCACGAATACGGCTTGTATTGTCAAGCTGATTGGTAGCGTTCTGGAATCTGAGATTAAACAGTTCCTTCTTGGCAGCCACGAGCTCGTCAGCCAGTTCTGCAGCACTCTTAGTCTTCAGTTCATCAACATACGCTTTGGTCTTCACTGTTTGTCACCGCCTTCCAGGTCCGCACGGGAAACGATCTTGCACTTGCACGGAAGTTTCTGAGCTGCAAGACGAAGAGCCTCCTTGGCATCCTCATCGCTGACACCTTCGATCTCGAACATGATCCGGCCCGGCTTTACAACTGCCACCCAGTACTCCAGATTACCTTTACCTTTACCCATTCGAACACCGATCGGCTTGCCGGTTACCGGCTTGTCGGGGAAGATCCGGATAAATACCTGACCGCCACGCTTGATGTAACGTGTCATGGCGATACGGGCAGCCTCGATCTGATTGGACTTGATCCAGCAGGGCTCAACCGCTGCAAGACCAAAATCACCGTGCTGAACGGTTGCACCGCGGAATGCCTTGCCCTTCATTCTTCCGCGGAACTGTCTTCTGTGCTTAACTCTCTTCGGGATTAACATTATTTATCGCTCCCTTCTCTGCCGCCGTTTCTTCTTCTGGCAGGGCGCTTGTTGTCGAACTTTCTTCCGCGACGGTCACCGTCTCTCTGACCTTCTCTTCTGGTTGTCGGAAGAATCTCGCCCTCGTAGATCCAGGTCTTTACACCGACCTTACCGTAAGTCGTGTTCGCCTCTGCGAAACCGTAGTTGATGTCCGCACGGAGCATCTGAAGCGGAATGGTGCCGCGGCTGTGTGTCTCGCTGCGGGCGATATCCGCACCGGCAAGACGTCCGGCGCACTGAACCTTGATTCCCTTTGCGCCGGCCATCATGGTCTTGTCAATGGCGTTCTTCATGGCGCGGCGGAATGCGATACGCTTCTCCAGCTGATCAGCGATGTTCTCGGCTACAAGCTGCGCATCCAGTTCCGGATTCTCGATTGCCTCGATGTCGATGTCAACCGACGTATAGGTTCTCTTCTTGCTCTCGGCAGCGCCGTTCTTTCTGACTCTGATCTTGAGGTCTTTGCAGAGATCGCTCTTCAGAGCTTCGATATTGGCGCCCTTCGGTCCGATCATTACGCCCGGCTTGCCGGTGTAAACCGTGATCTTGAGTCTGGAGTTCGTGCGCTCGATGTCGATGTGGCTGATCGCGCTCTCGAAGATGGAGTGCTTCTTGGTCTCCTTCTCGATTTCCTTGCGGATCGCAGCAGCATCTTCCTGATTCTTCTTGAGCGTATCCTCGTAGCCGGCGATGACAGCCTTGTCCTCCTCGGTCTGCTCCTCAGCAGCCTTGGCGGAAGCGGCCTTGTAGTCAGCCTTGAGCTTGGCTCTTGCATCCAGGAGATTCTTCAGCTCATCCTGCGCAGCGCCCATCGATCCCTTTTCCTTGTTGGAGAGGAAAAGACGGTTCTTAATATACTTTCTGATCTTCTGATCCTCCATGAGGTTGTCAGAAAAATCCTCTTTGCTTGCATACCAGTTGGAGCTCCATCCCTTGATGATGCCAACTCTGAGGCCATGCGGATTTACTTTCTGTCCCATGTAAATCTCCTTCCTTATCTCTCATTCAGAACAACAGTGATGTGGCTTGTTCTCTTCTCGATTCTGTAGGCTCTGCCCTGCGCTCTCGGCTGGATTCTCTTCATAATCGGGCCGCGGTTCGCATAGCACTCCTCAACATAGAGGCCTGCAGGATCCATGCCATTGTTGTTCTCAGCATTCGCTGCTGCGGAGCGAAGAAGCTTACGAAGAACTTCCGAAGCATATCTCGGATTATATGTTACGATTGCCAGCGCCTCATCAATGTTCTTTCCGCGGATTGCGTCGAGAATATAGCAGGCTTTCTGAACGGATACCCTGGCGAATGAAACCGTTGCTCTCGGTCTTGTATCTCTGACCGCATTTCTGTCTCTCTTGATTTGAGATCTGTGTCCCTTAGCCATTTAAATGTCCTCCTTTCACAATCAGCCTGAGGTCTTCTCGTCAACCTTGCGGTGGCCGCGGAAGGTTCTTGTCTCTACGAACTCACCGAGCTTGTGGCCGACCATATCCTCTGTGATCATGACCGGAACGTGCTTGCGGCCGTTATGAACGCTGATCGTGAAACCAACCATCTTCGGAATGACCATGGAAGCACGGGACCAGGTCTTGATCATCGGCTTTTCCGTGGAGTCCGCATATTTATCAATCTGCTTCATAAGGCTGTCATCAACGAACAGCCCCTTCTTTAACGAACGAGACATGTAGTCGTGTCCTCCCTTTCTTTACTTGATTCCTCTGCCGTTCTTTCTTCTGATGATAAGCTTGTCAGAAGACTTCTTGGACTTACGGGTGATAACACCCATAGCCTTCTTGCCCCAGGGAGTCATAGGAGCCGGACGTCCTACCGGAGCGCGGCCCTCACCACCGCCGTGCGGATGGTC
>DGVL01000091.1:2036-26436 GCA_002394965.1 Lachnospira sp. UBA4285 | reverse complement strand
GTGCGGATGGTCATTCGGGTTCATGACAGAACCTCTTACGTGCGGGCGGATGCCCATATGTCTCTTGCGGCCTGCCTTACCCAGATTGATAAGGTTGTGGTCGCCATTGCCGACGATACCGATGGTTGCGCGGCACTCGATCGGAACCATGCGCATCTCACCGGACGGAAGACGCAGCGTTGCATACTTGCCTTCCTTAGCCATCAGCTGAGCCGCATTGCCGGCTGCGCGGACCATCTGGCCGCCCTTGCCCGGATACAGCTCGATGTTGTGAATCATGGTACCAACCGGAATCTTCTCGAACGGAAGGCAGTTGCCCACGCGCACTTCTGCGTCCGGGCCGCTCATAACGGTCATGCCGTCTGTGAGGCCTTCCGGAGCGAGGATGTAAGCCTTCTCGCCGTCGGCATAGCAGATCAGCGCGATATTAGCCGTGCGGTTCGGATCGTACTCGATGCCGATTACCTTTGCCGGGATTCCATCCTTGAGTCTCTTGAAGTCAACGATACGATAGTGCTGACGGTTGCCGCCGCCTGCGTGGCGCACCGTGATCTTGCCCTGATTGTTGCGTCCGGCAGTCTTTGCCTGAACTCTGATGAGTGACTTTTCCGGGGTCTTCTTGGTGATCTCGGAAAAATCGGAACCTGTCATATTCCTTCTGGAAGGCGTATATGGGTTATAAGCCTTGATTCCCATTTGTTTCTCCTTTTTTAGTCATGTGTAATATTGTTTTCTACACATCCAACCGGCGAATTACAGCCCCTGGAAGATCTCGATATCCTTGCTGTCTTCGCTGAGCTTCACAACAGCCTTCTTGATTCTGGCTGTCTTGCCCTCATCGGTGCGGTTTGCTCTTCTGGTCTTTCCCTGCGCATTCAGCGTGTTGACCTTTACAACCTTGACGCCGTCGAACATCTTCTCGACTGCTTCTTTGATCTGGATCTTATTCGCCTGCGGATTAACCAGGAACGTGTACTTCTTGTCCGCCGAATCAGCCATCGACTGCTCGGTCACGACCGGCTTGATGATGACGTCATAATACTTGATGTCTGCCATTATGCGTAAACCTCCTCGATTCTTTCGACAGCCGCCTTTGTGAGGATCAGCTTGTCGTACTTGAGAACGTCGTAGGTGTTCAGGTCTGTGCTCGCGATGATCTGCGTGCCGGCTACGTTTCTTCCGGACAGAAGAACGTTTGCATTGTCACCGTCAAGAACGATCAGAGCCTTGTCAGCCTTGAGGTTCTTTAAAACCTCAACGAACTTCTTCGTCTTGATCTCGTCAAGCTTGAACTCATCCAGAACGATCATGTTGTTGTCATTGACCTTGGATGTCAGAGCGGAGAACAGAGCAGCTCTCTTCTCTTTCTTGTTCAGCTTGTAGGAATAATCTCTCGGCTGAGGTGCGAATACAACACCGCCGCCTTTCCACTGCGGAGCACGGATAGATCCCTGTCTTGCATGACCTGTGCCCTTCTGTCTCCACGGTTTTCTGCCGCCGCCGGAAACTGCAGAGCGGTTCTTTGCCGCCTGTGTGCCCTGACGTCTGTTGGCCAGTGTATTGACAACCGCTTCGTGAATCAGGTGTTCATTGACTGTAACGCCGAATACCTTGTCGCTGAGCTCCATCGTTCCGACTTCGCTTCCGCTCATATTGTATACAGATACATTTGCCATCTGTGTGTTCCTCCTTCCTTACTGTCTTACTTGGAAACCTTGGAGGTTTCTTTGATTGTGACCAGTGCCTTTCTCGGGCCCGGAACCGCGCCGCGGACCAGAATCAGATTCTTGTCGGCATCAACTCTGACAACCTGAAGATTCTGGATGGTGATTCTCTTGGAACCCATATGTCCCGGCATTCCCTTGCCCTTCTTTACGCGGCCCGGAGTCGTAGCGGAGCCGTTAGAGCCCTGATGTCTGTGGAATTTGGAACCATGCGCCATCGGTCCTCTGGACTGGCCGAAACGCTTGATGGCGCCCTGAAAGCCTTTGCCCTTGGAGATCGCGGTTGCGTCGATCTTGTCGCCCACTGTGAAGATATCAGCCTTGATCTCATCCTTCACCTTGTAGTCAGCGGCATTCTCAAAGCGGAACTCTCTTACGAATCTCTTGTAAGGAACCTCTGCCTTGTCGAAGTGTCCCTTGACCGGCTTGGTGACGTGCTTCTCATCCACGTCAGCAAAACCAACCTGAACCGCATCGTAACCGTCGTTTGCGACTGTCTTTACCTGTGTCACAACACAGGGACCAGCCTGAAGGACAGTTACCGGAGTCAGAACGCCGTTCTCATCGAAGACCTGCGTCATTCCGACTTTCGTTGCCAAAATAGCCTTTTTCATAAAACTCCTCCTGTTTTCTACAGCGGACAGAATGATGAATTCCTTTCTCTCAGCGCATTCTGTCATTCTAGAAAGTTACCCGGGAATCCCCGGACTGCCATTTATCAAAACATCGTCCTCAAACGCATCCCGCTGCATCTTATCGGTCTTGCGAACAAGGCAGATGAATCGATCGCCTGAATCTCTGAATTACTTTCTGATTTCCTTCAGATTCGCCTCAACGCCTGCCGGCAGCTCGATCTTGTTGAAAACCTTCATCGCTTCCGGTGTCGGGTTGATAACGTCGATCAGTCTCTTGTGCGTGCGCTGCTCGAACTGCTCTCTGGAATCCTTGTACTTGTGAACGGCACGGAGAATCGTAACAACTTCTTTCTTCGTCGGAAGCGGAACCGGTCCGGAAACCGTAGCGCCAGCGTTCTTCAGATTGTCAACCAGCTTCTTTGCGGACTGGTCGAGAAGCTTGTGATCATAAGCCTTAAGGATAATTCTTGTTCCTGCCATAAAAAAAGTCGCCTCCATATTCGCACTTTTTAAAGTACGACAAGCGGTGACTGTACAACATATCCGTGCGTGTCCTGCACTCAGACACAATGGCAGATGCGCGCACTCTTTCTGTTCTTGCTAACAGATCTCTGTACAGTGACTTGTCGCCAGGTTTGCGCCGGTCAGATGCAATAACCGGCCTTGACATTCGCTCCGCGGAAAACCTCCGGGCACTTTTGTGCTCCGAGCAACCTCCGTTTCACAGCTATCATGCCACAACGTGCATAGTATACACGCATTTCAAGTGCAATGCAAGAAAAAATTTTATCTGTAAGCAAGGCGCGCAGACAGTCTGCTTCCGGACTGTCTGTGCCCTTTGCTTATGCTCTCACAGCGACTCGACCAGCTCGCTGAGTTCTTCCCAGCGGTTCATGCGCTCCTCGAGTCTCGCGTCGGTCTCTTCTTTTTCTTTTGTCATGCGCATCAGCCGGTCATAGTCCGTCGCGGCGTCCGCGATCTCTTCTTCCAGCTTCGCGCTCTTGTCCTCCAGCGCCTGGATCTCATCCTCAATGCCGTCCCACTCGCGCTGTTCTTTATAAGATAGCCGGCGCTGATGTCTGTGCCCTGCCCCGGCTGCCTCCCTGGTGCCAGCCGGCTCAGGCGCGTCAGATGCCCGGCTCTTCAGCAGCTTTTCTCTTTGCTTTTCTTCTTCAGCCGCTGCCTCTTCCTTTTCCTTTTTCTTCCTATAATAATCCGAGTACCCGCCCTCGTACTGCACCCAGGTCCCGTCGCCTTCATTCGCGTACACTCTCGTCACCGTGCGGTCCAGAAAATAGCGGTCGTGCGAGACGGTTATCACGATCCCGTCGAAGCGGTCAAGAAAATCCTCCAGGACTTCCAGGGTCTGAATGTCGAGGTCATTGGTCGGCTCGTCCAGGAGCAGGACATTCGGACGGCTCATCAGAACCTGCAGCAGAAACAATCTCCGCTTCTCGCCGCCGGAAAGCTTAGCGACCTTCGTGAACTGCATGGCCGGCGGGAACAGAAAGCGGTCGCACATGTTGGACGCGCTCATCAGTCCGTCTTTCGTGGGCAGGTATTCACCGATTTTCTTCACCGTCTCCAGGACCGTCAGCGAGTCGTCAAGCGGCTCGTTCTCCTGGCAGAAATACCCGATGCGGATCGTCCCGCCCGTCTGAACACTTCCCTCGTCCGGCTCAAGCTCCCCCGCGATGAGCTTCAGAAGCGTCGACTTGCCGCAGCCGTTCGGCCCGATGATTCCCACGCGGGCATCTGGCTGAAAGATGACTGAAAAATGGCTCACGCACAGTTTCCCGCCCATCGACTTGCTGACATCTTCCAGCTGGACTGTCTTGTGCCCCATGCGCGAGGAAAGCGTGTCCAGCGCAAGTGTGTCACTTCCAAGCTCCAGGTGCCTGCGGGCAGCCGCGGAATCTTCCCTGGCCTGGTTAAACCGATCAATTCTGGCCTGCTGCTTTGTGCCGCGGGCAAGCGCGCCGCGCCGGATCCACGCAAGTTCCGTGCGCAGAAAATTCTGCCGCTTCTTCTCCGCGCTTCTCTCCGTCTCAGTCCGCTCCGTCTTCCGCTCAAGATAGCACTCATAATTTCCGTCATATGCATACAGCTTTCCGCGGTCAATCTCCACAATACGGCTGGTCACGGCATCCAGAAAGTACCGGTCGTGCGTGACGAGCAGCAGCTCGCCCTTGAACGCCGTGAGCTGACCCTGCAGCCACTCGATCATCTCCGCATCCAGGTGGTTGGTCGGCTCGTCAAGAAGCAGCACGTCCGAAGGTGAGACAAGCGCCTGCACGAGCGCAACTCTCTTTTTCTGTCCGCCGGAGAGTGTTCCGACACGCACGTCCATATCCGGCAGCCCCAGCTGGTTCAGCCATTTACAGGCTTCCGCCTCCGGAATCTGCGGATTTTCACGCATGATCAGTGAAAGAATCGGCTCATCGCCGCCATATTCCGGTGTCTGCGGCAGATAACGCATGCGCACATTCCGCCCGCACACGACCGCACCGCCATCCGGCTGCACAAGTCCAGCTGCGATTTTTAACAGCGTGGATTTGCCGCAGCCGTTCACCCCGATGATCCCGATTTTATCACCGGTATTTACCCCTAAGCTCACGTCCTGGAGCAGCTCTTTGGTCCCGAAGTTTTTGCTGATATGTTCAAGGTTCAGAATATTCATAAAGTACCCTTGTGTTGCCGCTTGTCATTATTTTTACCGCGCGTTCCGTCTCTATGGTATGATATCTGTATTCACGGAGGAAAGACAGATGTGGACAGCCAGCAGATGGAACAGTTATGAAGTGCTCGACGCCTCGCAGGGCGAAAAACTGGAGCGCTGGGGAGATTATACACTAATCCGGCCGGATCCGCAGGTGATCTGGAACACGCAGCGAAAGGATTCCGGGTGGAAGCACTGCAACGGGCACTATCACCGCTCGCACAGCGGCGGCGGCGAGTGGGAGTTCTTCTCGCTTCCCAAGACCTGGACGATCTCCTATGACAATCCGGTATTCTCTCAGCCGCTTGTCTTTCACCTGAAGCCGTTCAGCTTCAAGCACACCGGTCTCTTCCCCGAGCAGGCCGTGAACTGGGACTGGTGCGCAGAAAAGATAGCGAAGCGTATAGCATCCGGCGGGACAGCGAGAATCCTGAATCTTTTCGCCTACACGGGCGGCGCCACAATCGCCTGTGCCGCTGCCGGAGCATCGGTCACGCATGTGGATGCCAGCAAGGGCATGGTGTCCTGGGCGAAGGAAAACGCCGCCTCATCCGGCCTCTCCGACGCACCCGTGCGCTGGCTGGTGGACGACTGCCGGAAATTCGTCGAGCGGGAGATCCGCCGCGGCCACCACTATGACGGCATCATCATGGACCCACCGTCCTACGGCAGAGGCCCTAAGGGCGAGATCTGGAAGATGGAAGACAACATCTACGATCTGGTGGAACTGACGGCGCAGCTCATGAGTGACACGCCGCTCTTCTTTCTGCTGAACGCCTATACGACCGGCCTGCAGCCGGGTGTCCTGACGTATCTGCTGTCAACGGCACTCCTGCCGAAGTATCCCGGCATAAAAACCGCCCGGGTCGGCGCCTCGGAGATCGGCCTGCCCGTGAAGTCGAGCGGTCTCATTCTCCCCTGCGGAGCTGCCGGGCGGTTTGAGGTCTGAGCTCACTTCCCCCTTCTGACACGACGGGGCTCCCGCCTTGCGAGAGCTCCGTTTTCATCTTTCACCGCTTATTTCAGGGATTCATCATAGTGCGCACGCTCACCGCCGATATATTTCGGTCTCGTGCGGGCGCAGACGATATGAGCGCTGCCGGCGTACTGCTGTTTCGTGCGGAAAGGAACCGCCACCGGCTGCAGGTGCATGCCGATCAGCGTATCGCCGATGTCCATTCCGGCCTGTGCCCTGACAGCCTCAACCGCCACGGGACTCTCGCAGGCTTTGTACGCGGCTGTCGCAAAGGATCCGCCGGCTTTCAGCTGCGGAACAACGTTGACAATCGGAAGACGGTACTCCCGCGCACAGCGCTTCTCGATGATGATGGCCCGGTTCAGATGTTCACAGCACTGGGCTGCCAGATAGATTCCCGCGGGATCCAGCACCTCGTGCAGCGCCGCCACGACACTCTGACCGATTTCCTCACTGGAAAATGTTCCGATCCTGTGATGCGCAATCTCACTGGACGAGCAGCCCACCACGAAAATATCGCCTCTTTCAAGCCGCGCCGCCGCCAGGAGTTCGCTCGCGGCGCTCTTCACCTCTTGTTTCAGCTCTTCCAGATCCAGATTCATCTCTGTCGCGATCCCCGTTGCCGACATATCTGCCTCCTCATCCAATCTGCTTCATGTAGTGGCTCAGCGCGAAGATGAGTTCATCCGTGCGCGCGCACCGCTCGAACGTCAGATCCTCCGCGATCTGCTCCATGTTCTCCTCGTCGTACTCAACCTGCCGCGAAAACAGGTGCACAGCCGCCGCCAGGCTCTCCGGAATCTGTCCCGGCTCCGTCTGTCTCCCTCGCCCGTCGTCTTTCCCGTCTGCCATCAGCATCATCTCGAGCATCAGCGTGAAGAGAGCTGTCAGTTTGCACTTGCCGAGAATGTCATGATCATACACGGCTTTCTCAAAATAACGGAAATGCAGATATCTCGCGTACCGGGCCAATGCGGGCCCCAGTTCTGTGTGTGCAGCCTCGAATCCGGCAGCGCGCTGCGGGAAGTGCGAGACACAGGGCTCGGTGCCGTAGACGGACCGCATGCGGGCAAGTTCCGCATCCCACGCCGGCCCGATACTTTCGAGCTGGCTGAAAAGCTCAATATAAGCCATATTGCGCGAAGCCGCCGCGTTGGTCACGCATGGACGCAGGCGGCCGGCAAGAGCACGTATCGAACCTTCTCCCCCGTCCGCAGCCAGTGCCTGAACCTTCCGGTCGAACGCAGCGAAATCGTTCTTATTCGCATCCATCTGAAGGTCCGCAGCTGCGAGCAGCATCGCCTGAAGCGCCTGAAAAAGCCGGTTAAAACCGCCGGATATATCCGCGCGCTCCAGCATCCCGTCAAATACAGCTCTCACGCGGCTCACGCGCTCATCCCACGCCTTCTCGTACTCGTCGTCCCCGTACGGCTCCTCCGTGAGCATGCTTTCCGTCAGTCTTGCTTTCTCCGGCGCCGAGCTCAGCACAATCCGCGCCGCCTCCTCGCAGGCCAGACCGACTCCTGTCTCTTTTCGCTCCCCGAAATACTCCGAGAATCGGGGAAACTGATCACAGACGACACCGAGTGCCTCCGGACCTTTTTCATTTACCACTTCGCACAGACCGTCCGCACGAAGCAGGGGGCAGTCCTCGTCCGCGTGTTTCAGGAATGTCTCTCCGTCCTGCGTGAAAAGCGCCGCGCGCAGCTTTTCCCCGAGCGCCCCCGGCATCTTCCGGTAACGCTCTTCCGTCTGCTCATCGATTCCGACAAGCCATCCGCCGCGGCAGCAGTTGTCACGGCACGCACCGGCCGTACAGCGAAACATTTTGTAATAAGAAGGTGTGACAAGCTTCATTTCGGCTCCCGAGTGTTTTTGTCTTTTTATTATAGCGCAGGAAAAGCGGGGCGCTCACTCACATTTGCGTATGACAGACTTATACTTCTCAACCGGAAGGTCCGTATCATCCTCCGCCCGCGTGAACACCTTCACCACTTCAGCCTGTGTCTCGCCATCGTATCCCGGCACAATGACCTTGTCACCTGCCTGAACGGACTCGTCACTGCACAGATAATCGTAACCGCGGCCGGAATGGCTGAAACGGACCCGCGCAAAGCGCAGCATCTGTCGGTCGGCGCTCACGGTTCTGTCCGGCGCTTTCCAGATCAGATCATCCGCGCCTATGAAGGCGGTGACCTCTTCATCATGACAGAACACAAAGCCTGACTTCTCCGGATTCCAGAAGACGTAATTGTAATAGAACCTGTTCCCGGAGTCCGCCACGCGGATCTCACGGATATTCCGGATTTCCAGGCTTATCTTGTCCTGCAGCCGGCAGTAATCCGCTTCCGGAATCGTCAGAAGCGTACCATGTGATTTCCGTTGAGCCTCATCCGGCCTGTTTCTGACAAATATTGTCAGTCTCGCCCTCTTCTCATTCGTTCTGCTCAGAATCGCTTTCAGACACCGGGTTGAATCCTCTGTCGGATTCATCAGGATGCTGCAGGAGCCGGTCCGGATACTGTCCGCTTTCGGAACCACCGCGTGATAAGCCCTCCCGGCTTCCGAGAGCTCATTCTGGATATTCACAAAGACCTGACTGTCACCGTACTCATCAAAAGGAAGCCGGAGCCGGATCGCATAATCCGCCTGCAGGCTGTACTGATACCAAAGTTCCGTGTACCTCTCCCCCGCCTTTCTGGCAATAATGGCCATCCGCAGCGCTGCGTCAGCAAAATTGCCATCTTTTTCTCCGGCGCAAAACTCCCGCAATGTTTCATCGTACACGCTCTTATACAAATGCAGCGCAGTGTCCTGGCTTTTCGGAACACCGAGGCCGTCAAGAAACATATCGCCCAGCTTATAGCGCGACTCCTGACTGCCACCCGCCGCACCGCATGAAAACCACCGAAAAGCCTCGTCGTACTGCCGTATTCCGCCATTGCACCGCCCGTAGTAATAGATATACCCGAGTGTGTTGGCTATATAGGATTTTGGTTCTATGGTATATGCCGCCAGAAGACTGTCTCTTGAAACAGTCCAGTCCCGCGGATACATTCCGCTGCCCTCGTAACTTCCGTACCCGCGGATTTCCAGCGCCTGCTCATTTTCCTTTCCGCAGAGTTCATCTGCCATGCGGCGTGAAAGTTTACGCATTCCCTCCGGAATCTTCTCCCACACGGCCGGACGACTGCAGGCCTGCACGAATGCGAGGCAGCTGCGGTCTGTGAAACGTCTCCGGAAAAGCGGCTTATCCTGATCTTCCCGGAAATACTGCACTTCCAGAAGCAGATCCCGAAACGGAAATGCTTCCTGAAAGTCTCTGAGTGTGCCCGGATTTTCCGCCTCATCATATTCCCGATACGCTCTGAGCAGCTCTGAATACAGATCACACGCCACGTCTTCTTCGGTCGCAGGAAGCAGCACGCCACCCGGATCATCGGGAAGCCTGAGCGTCAGATTCAGCTCTTCGTTATACACGAACATAAAGAACCAGTCACCGGCAAACTGCTGCCAGTCCGCCTTCTTCTCCCGCAGATTCCGGACAGCCGTCTCCCAGTCCTCCATCGCCGGCGTATAATCCCCTTCAAAAATCAGGTCGACATCACCCGGACTGGCTTGCTGCAGAAACTCCTTCCAGGTCTGCTCAAACCGCACGATCCTGCGAAGATCCTCCGCTGTCACGACAATGCTTTGTCCCACGTCCCCATTGTTTTTCATGCTGCCTTCCCTCTCGGACTCACCGCAGACAATCGCCTTCTCTTCTCACGCCTTGATATAGTTTCATAATAGCACAGAAACAAAAATGCCGCCGCGGCGGATTGCCACGGCAGCTGACGCTCAGACCAATACGATTTATTTCTCCGCGTGAAACACATACAGCCCATACGGGCGCTTTTCAAATGCTACAGCCTGACCGGCACAAGGCTCCTCCTGCGCGCATCCTTTTTCTGCACCCCGGCTGCGCCCGAAATAATCGCATTCCCGCAGGGAGAATCCCGGCCATGAGGCCGTCTGCCAGCCGCTGCGCTCTGACAGACTGCGGACGACTATGCGGTACCCGGAACCTTCCGGGTGAATCCCGAGAAGCTGCATGTCCGGTCCAAAATCCGGAAGACGGCCGCTTTCTTCCCACGCACGAATCGGCTCCTCTGGCGCGGCGCTAAAACTCCGGTCCGTCATGTCGCACAGCCGGCTGTACAGCAACCCTGACAGGTCTCCTGTCTCTTCCGGCTGATCTGCGTGGGTATCTGCCAGCTGAAGTGCAAACCTGTATTCAAAGTTCCCTTCCGTCCACTGCGGGAAATTGGTCCCCCATATGTTGTTGAACAGGTTGAAATACAGCGTCGGATCCGACTTTTCGTATTCCGCGCGAAAATCATACACCGCGTCTTCTCCGATCGAGACAAGCGGCGTGTCCGGAGCTGAAACAAGAAGCCAGGAGCCGGATTCGGGAGTTGGCGTATCTTCTGCGGTGAGCCCCTGTGCTACGATGTCATGTGCCGCGATGCCGTTTTCAAGAGCGTAAAAACAATGATTGGCATTCCTGGCAATGTCTACTGCCGGGTCAAGCATCATTCCGTTTTTGTTGACGAGGAGCCGGCTGAAGCGCCTCTCAAGCGGCATCAGAAGCGATCCGGACTCGATGAATGGCGTCGCCTGCTTGTCTCTTAGCTGTACCGTGACAACAAGACTCCCGCCGGGGCGTTCCGGGAAACGAAGTGTGAGAACAACTGTCCTGGCATTACCAAAGGATTTGTAACTTCTACTGTCTGCTAAACTCCCCTTCAGGATCAGGTCCCGCCCGCGCGCCTCCACGGATGTATAGCGGGTGTGACTGGTTTCCGTTTCACACTCCGGATAATCCGTGCGCCCGTTGTCGGCGATCCCCCAGCCTGAGAAGCGGTATGCATAGCGGCGAAGATACTCTGTCATCCGGCAGATGCCGTACCGGACATACTGATAGTCAAATACCGGGCAGCCCGGCCGCTCTTTCAGCACCGTAACTCCGTTTCCTTCGCGCACGCGGCAGACTTTTCCCCGCCCCTTGTCAAAGTCCAGGGACCAGCCCCCGCATGAAGCTGTGAGCAGGCTGCCGCTTTCCCGGATGATGAGTTCCTGCCTGCCATCCCCGCGCGCAGAACACCTTTCCGGCCCGCGCCGCGCCGCCAGATGCGCCTGCTCGCGCACAGACTCAAGAGCCGCCTCTGCGTTCCGGACATAGCGGCGCTTTTCATCCCAGGATCTCTCCATAAAGGCGTAGTGCGGGTCTGACGCTCTCGCCTTTTCAAACGCCCCGCGCCCATATACGCGTCCGGCCGGGTCTAGCCAGGTCTTTACATCCGCTCCCCAGGTGTGTTCCCCTGACAGGTGCATGTTCTCGAAGTATTCCGCATCTTCGGCCGCAAAGCCGCGAAGAGCGGACGGATCCCTGGCTGCCACTGTCAGATTGATCTTTCTTGCATCCCGGCGCAGCTGGCGGACCTGACGCACTTCCTCCGGGTAGCTCTGCACACCGTGGATCCAGGTGTCCGCAAGGTCCTTGCGCACCACCGGAAGCTGCGACAGATCGCAGCTCTCAAGCTCTGCCAAAAAGTCATCCATTGTGCCGCACATAACATGTGCCCCCGGGTACAGGCGCTGCGCCTGCTCTTTGAGTTCACGAATTCTCTCCGGGCGGTCCGGACCCGAATTATCCATCGTAGGCATCAGCGCCATCCAGACCGGAAACGGCCAGTCATCCGGCACCTCAAGTCCCGAGCCGTATCCGCCCTTGTGGTACATCGTGAGCACCCGCCTGCCCGACGGCGCTTCCCACCAGAACAGATCCGGCACATCCGGCGGCATGGCGAATGCGTTGCAGCCCAGATGCAGGAATCTGACGCCGCCCGCCGAAAGAACTTCAGGAAGCATCAGACCGTGCCCCGGCACATCGGTCATCTTGGCACTCTGCGGATACGGCCTGCCGTATGTGTCAGAAAGCTCTTTCGCGTAGCGCAGTCCCTCCAGATACTCCCCTTCCCCGCAGAAGTCTGTGTGGGACGTGAAAGGAAGTGCATGCCAGACAATCTGCCCGCTGCGGATGAAGCGCTCCAGCTCGCGCCGTCTGGGCGCAGTGCAGTGCTTCAGGATATAGAAAAGCGGCCAGGCCGGAAGTGTCCACACATAGGCAAGATCGCCCCAGGTCTGCGTGGCACGGCAGGTGGCAAGCGCACTGTCCAGCATATCCGACGCGTACCATTGCATGACATTGTCTGCGAGGTCGGTAAATCCTATGTCAAAATGTGTCTTGAAGACAAGAATCACCTTCCGGATCATAGGCTCTCTCCGACATACAGAGGATTGGAGATCATAACCGGAACCGAAAGTCCCAGCGCAGGTATCTGCCGGACGACTTCCAGGCGCGCATACCCGCGCTCCGGCATCCGCAGCTGTATCCGCGTGTCCGGCTGCGCCCCCGGGTGAACGGTCTCCTCGCCGTTAACCACGAGACGGATCTGGTCCCCCGCCCTTGTCCCGGTCAGCGTCACATTCACCTGCGTGCCCGGCGCAAGCGTCTCGCCCGGGTAGACAGGATATCCCGCCGTATCCAGCGCGATCGTCGGCCCTTCTGGCGAAATGGCGACAAATCCACTGCCGGATCTCAGCGCGGCAAGAATATCTGCGGCAGACCTCGACTTCGCATAGGCGAAGGTGCACGGGAATGCCGGTATGTGTCCGAATTGAAAGCGGTGGAAGTCACTTCCGCCCACAACCGGCACTCTTCTGCCTTCCTGCAGCAGCCCGTCCCACCAGCTCACGCAGGCAAGATTGGCCTTCGGCGAAAGCCCGCCGTTCCAGATCTCGACCATGTCAAAGGGAATGTCAAATCCGAAGTGCCACCCGCAGTTCGGGCAGAACGGATGGTTGATAGAAAGAACGGCTCCGTTTTTCTTTGCCTCTGCCAGCACCGCCCGCATCTGCGCATCGGAATTCGCGGTAAAGCCCGTGAAAGGACGTGCGGACCCGAGCAGTCCCATGTGCCCTTTGTAGTGCGTCCACTCGACACCCGGGATGACCGTCAGCGTGTCATCTGAGACAGTATGCCCGATATAGAAATAATTGTTGTGGTCCGTGATGGCGATGAAATCAAGTCCCTGGCTGATGGCTGTCTCCCGCAGTTCGCGGCCGGTGAGGGCACCGTCGGACGCCACAGAGTGCATGTGCACATCCCCTCGCAGAAGCCGGATGTGCTTTTTCACAAGTTCCACCGTACAGGTCACCAGCACGCCTGCATCGGGCACATGATATGCCCCCAGCAGAATCTCCCAGGTTCCGCTCTGTATCACGCCCGTCTTGAAGCCCGGGCTGCTGTTTACCTCCGAAACGGTGAGCTGCGCTCTGTCAGAGCCCGCCCAGCCGGTGAAAGCGCCCCGGCTGTCATTCAGGCCGATGTCTATGACGGCCGCGGTCCGGTCATACGCATACGAGATCCGGAACGACTCCACCTCCTCCGGCATTGCGAATGGAACCGCAAGATACAGTCCTTCCTCCTTCTTCTCGACGAAGCGCTGGACGGTTATTCTGTTCTCCCCCATACTCACTCCTTTACCGCACCCATGCTGATGCCATTCAACAGGAACTTCTGCGCGAACACATAGATCAGCAGCAGCGGCACAGTCGTTATGATGATGGCCGCCATGATCGCGTTATCCGGTGCTACCGACGTCCCCGACGTCGACTCCGTGCTCATGATCATAGCCTTGAGCATCACCGGAAGTGTATACAGGCTTTCATCCGTGACCAGTGTCGCCGGAAGCATGATGGAATTCCAGCGCGCCACATACTCCATGAAAAATACAGTTGCAAGCCCCGGCAGTGAGATCGGCATGTAAATTCGCGCGAAGATCCCAAACTCCCCGGATCCGTCGATTCGCGCCGCCTCTTCCAGCGTGTACGGAACCGTCTGAAAATAGTTGCGCATCATCATGATGCTGAAACCGGAAATCAGGCCGTTTAAAATCAGTCCCTGATACGAATTCAGGAGATGGAGCTGCTTGTTGAGCTGATACACCGAGATGAGTGTCAGATCACCGGGCACCATCATCGTCAGCATGATGAAGGAGGAGATCGCATTCCGGAATGGCAGTTCCTTCTGGATCAGGACGTATCCGGCAAGCGCCGCCAGAAGCACCTGAATGACCGTTCCTGTGGTCGTGACGAACAGAGAATTTAAGAACGGCTTCGCCAGCTTCGTGACCCGGAACACATACTCAAATCCTTCCAGACTGAACTCATGCCACCACAGCTTCAGTCCCGCACTGGAAGAATCCAGCGTGCTGCTGGTTCCGACTACGAACACCTCCCACATGGGAAGGAACATGGTCACAGCCGTGATGAGTGCGAGGACAATAAATAGCACCGCCCAACCGCCTTTTAAATGGTTACTGAGCTTTCCGCGTTTTTTCATGTCAAGCCCTCCTCACTCGTAGATCGCGTCGTAGTGCAGCAGCTTTCTGACCGCCTGCGTGATCAGAAGCGTCGCCACAAGGACCACAGTCGCCGCCGCAGTTGCCTCCCCGACGTTGAACTTCAGAATTCCCTGCTCATAGATCAGGTACAGCAGGTTCTTGACCTTATCGCTGATCGTCGCATTCATCATGACGAATATCTGGTCGAAATTCCGCAGGATTCCCATCACGCTGAGCACCGCCACAACCTTCATCGTCGGCACAATAACCGGAACCGTTATGTACCGAATCTGCTGAATCCGGGAGGCGCCGTCTATCCTGGCGGCCTCATAGAGGGAACCGTCGATGGAGACGATCGATGCCATGAACAGCGCCGCAAAATACCCAGCCCCCTTCCAGGATCCCGTGAAAATCATGATGGTCCTGGCGAATCCCGCCTCCGCCATGAACGCGACCGGCGTGTACGCTGCGCCCTCCAGCAGCCGCAGAAATCCATTGATCATGCCGGTCGGCGAGAGAATCGTGATCCAGAGGCCGCCGACCACCGACCAGGAGAGCAGATACGGAATAAATGTGACCGTCTGAAAGGCCGAGCGCAGAATTTTCACCCGGATCTCGTTCAGGACAAGCGCGACCACAAGTCCCCAGACAAACTGGAATACAAACGTCCCGCCGCCTACGATCAGGCTGTTAATGAATGCTTGGTGATACTGGGAATTCGTGAAAACCGTCTTGTAATTCTCCAGCCCGACGAATTCGGAGTTTCCCAGCAGCTTCACTTCCTGAAAGCTCTTCACGATGCCGAGAATCAGCGGATAATACGAGAAAACGACAAAATAAATCAGCACCGGAAGCAGAAGGAGATAGATGCTCCGGAAGCGCTTCATTTTTCTCCAAAGGTTCTTTTTATCTTTATTCATACGCTCTGTCCTTGATAAAGAAAAATCTCCCGGGCGCAGAGTCCCTGAGTCTGCGCCCGGGAGGAAATCCTAAAGCTTACCGCTCTGTCACGCCGCGCTCAACCAGTTCACTGCGCATGCTCTGCAGCCCTTCCGCTGTGGAAACTTCACCCTTGATGATGCGGATCCCCCACTTTCCGACGATTTCCTTGTAGTCGGACTCATTCGGGATGATCATGTCAATTGACGCGTATTTCGCGTAGCTCATCGCTTCCTCAACTCCTGTCGCATACGGGAACAACGGCTTGTAATCCTTGTAGATCGGGAACGGGGCGCCATGGTCTCCTCCGTGCGTCGCGCCGATATCCGTCAGCGTGTAATTCCCATCCGTACCGGTGTAATCGTGGTCTTTGATACCGGTGGAAAGAAGTTCTCCGCCCTCCTGTGTCGCGAAGTACTCGAGAACTTTGACAGCTCCCTCGACATTTTTTGCGTTGGCAGGAACTGCGAAGAGGCTGGCTGATCCCTTGCCGAGCATGTAGCTTCCGTCCGGAGTCTGCAGGCCCGGCAGCGACACGATCTCGTAATCCTCGGTCGACACACCGGCTGCCGATGCCGTGGTATTGTGAAGGCCCACCCAGGCTGCCCAGTCCGCTGTCACCGCTGTCTTCTGAGAAGATGCCTCCATCTTCGCGCGCATATCTTTGGTCTTGTCAACGAAGGAAGACGGATCAAGCAGTCCGTCATCGTAGAGCTTCTTGAACCACTCCCAGACCGGTGCCGCTGAATCCTCCGCATACGGCGCGTACTTCTTTCCATTCTCATCCAGTACCACGCCTTCCTTCGCACCCACAGCTGCAAAGTACGGCTGCAGGTCCCACGCATCGGACATCACCGCATTAATCGGATAGAAATCCGGATCACTGCTGGCGTCCTTCAACGTCTTCAGCATATTGTAATAGCCGTCAAATGTAGGCTCAACCGACTTGTAGTCAAGCCCTGCCTTCTTCATGAGCGTGTTATTGATTGCGACGACACGGTGAACTTCCTTTTTGTTGAACCCTGCGTACACTTTGCCGTCGATCGTGATGTCTGCCCACTCCTTTGGATCGATGTTGTTTGTGAGAATGTCAGAGTTCTTTACATACGAAGTGATGTCAAGCAGTACTCCCTGCCCCACCAGATTCGCATACTGGGAAGCGGTTACATAAACCAGATCGTAATCGCTGCCGGCACCGAGTTTCTGCATCAGTACCTTGTCGTAATCCGACGCCGGCTTGTCGATCGTCACATTCAGGCCGGTCGCCTCGGAGAGAGCCTGTTCAAAAAGCTTCATCTCCTCTTCATCCTTGCCTCCCGTAACTCCGGAAAGAATCTTCACGCTTCCGCCGGAAGCGGCTGCGGATTTGGACGTGGTCTTTTCAGCGCCTGCTGTCGTTGTACCGGAAGCGCCAGCCGTCTGACTTCCTGCTTCGCCGGACGAAGTCCCGGTCGTCCCGGCACCGCCGCATCCTGCCAGTGCGCCGGCTGCCAGCACGCCGGCCATTCCCATTGTCAGCCATTTTCTGTTGTTCATATTCCTATTCCTCTCCCTTCAAGAATCCATCATCTCCGTGTGATTACACTCTTTATATATCATGAGGAGAGGCTGATAATAAATGCCTATAAATATGTTTTACGCACTTTTACTATCATTTACATATTTTACAATTGCTTTTCATTGCCGCCTTCCGGTATCTTCGCCGTGCAGAGAATTCCGGGAACGCGGTAGTCTGTGAGACTGGGGAGCGAATTGTTCTGAATCTGCTCCGCCAGAATTTCTGCCGTCTTCTCCGCCAGCGCCTTTTCATCCTGCCGCACATGCGTGACATAACAGTTGCCGGGAGACATATAGTCCTCATCAATACAGCAGGCGTCGATCCGCTTCAGGAGCTGCCCTCTTGAGAGCGGGATCTGGCGCAGAAAGCCGTATTCCTCAAAGATGATGCCGTCCATCTTCGGATTCGCATCCAGATACTCCATGATCTGACGCCCGGTGTCCGGATCGAAGCTGTCAGAATAGATCCCGAACTTGGACTTCGTCCTGATCATGCACTCCGGCATCTTCTCCAGTCCGTTTCTCTGAATGCTCTCGCGGAATCCCCGGTTGCGCGCCTTGACCGATGAGGTGTACGCATCGTCCACCGTCACGTAACCGATGTTCTTCCTGCCGCGGCTCACCAGCCAGCTGACCAGCAGGCCGACGGCCCCGTGATTATCCGTGCGCACGCTGGCCACCGGAATGCCTTTCATCTGCTTGTCAAAGAGAACGACCGGAACTCTCTCAAGGACCAGCCTGAGGATTTCCGTATTGTAATAGGTCCCGTGGCATGGCATGCATACAAATCCCCGTACGTTCTGCTTCTTAAGGAACAGGATCTCCTCGTCTTCGCGCCGCCGACTGCCGTAGGAAAACCGCACCAGCGTCTTGTAACCGCGCTTGTTGGCCGCCTCGTCGAGCGCATACAGATAGTCCAGTCCGAAACACGATGAGACGTGCTCCATGATCACACCGATCGTCCCGTTTCCGGCTCCGTCTGCATTCCCCCGTTCTCCGTCACCATCTCCCTCCGGAATATCCCGGCTCAGCACGAAATTTCCGTGTCCCTTCACCCGCTCGATATACCCGTCCTCTTTCAGAGAATTCAGCGCCGCATTGGCCGTGATCATGCTGACTTCATACGACTTCGCAAGTTCAGAAGCCGTCGGGAGCTGCGCCCCGATGTCAAGCCTTCCGCTTCGGATCTGATCCGTGATGTCCTTGTAAATCTGCCTGTACAGGTATTTGCCATTTGCCATTCTTTCTCTCCTTATCCGTTGCCCCGGCCGTAAGGGCGCATCTGCGCAAACTCTCCCCAGGAAATCAGCTGAATTCCAAGCCTTTTCGCCTTTTCGACAAGGCAGCCGCTCGCCAGGATCTCCCGTTCCCACTCGCGTTTCTTCCACTCCTTCCCGTGCCCCGAAGCGGGGTAAGCCGGGTGCAGGAACATCTCGGTCACGCCGTCTTCCGCCAGTTCCAGCTCTTTAAAATAGTAATTCCGCAGGTTTTCCAGCGTTCCGATGCGCTCTATATTCCAGGGATTCGAGGAAATATTGTCCGGCAGAAGAAGATGTCTGCCGTCTGCCTCGTGAAGCACACGGCGGACAATGATCCTAAGCGGCCCGGGGAGCGGATGTCCCGTGAACTCCTCCGCGAAGTGCATCCCGCGCGGGAAGCGGAAGGGCAGATGATGCTCCGAGCAGAATTCAAAGACGTCCAGAAAGAAGCGGCGCCCGTTCAGTCCGTAAAGCGCAGTGCTGTGGGCGTCAGCGTGGTCCGGTGTGAGTCCTCTGCTTTTCATCCGCTGCAGCTGCGCCTCAAGCTCCGTTCGCACGTCAGCCCGGTGCGCCAGCTGTACGCGCACGTCCCCGCTCACGTAAAGCCCCGCCGGCTCGGAGAGGGACCTCGCCTCAGAAGCAGGCTTCCAACGCTCACTGTCACAGGTGATTGCGAAATGGATCCCGCACGGGGCTTTCCTCGCGGCGAGCGCCTTCGCCGCCGCCGGAAAATCCGGTGCGACAGCAAGCAGCGATGTCGACGTGATCAGCCCCGCATCAAGCAGATCCAGCACCGCGCGGCTTTCTTCCGGGCAGTACCCGCAGTCATCGGCGTTCAGAATCAGATACCGCATTCTCCGCCTCCGTAAAGCGCAAGAAATGAGAGAATACAAAAGCCACAGCCATCGCGAGAAACGGGAACCCGCACATCAGCACCCGCGACGCGCTGTCCGGCGCCGATCCCGGATTGTCCCCGTTGATGAATCCGAAGCGCTCGGATACCACGAAAAAGGCCAGCGAACTGTACAGGCCGTTGAGCCGGTTCAGCATGCCGATCAGGCTGGTCATGATCCCCTCGCGGCGAATATGATGCTTCTGATAATCGTCGTCTATGATCTTGGCGCCGATGCAGTCCATCGTGATCAGACAGGCGCCATACCCGAAACCGACCAGTGCCACAAACGGAATTGCCTGCCTCAGGTTCTGCGTGACCGCCAGCGGAAGAAATGCAGCGCCCATGATCAGGAACCCGAGGCGCCAGACCTTCATCACATCAACCTTGCGGGAAACCGCTGTCCAGACGGCAATGCCGATGAGCGCCACCACAAAGAAACTGGCAAGCAGCACCGTCGTCTGCCCTCCCGCAAGTTTCAGCGAATATTTCACATAGAAGGAAACTGCCTGCAGAAGAAGTGCTGTGGCAGCCGAGTAGAACGCTCCGACAACGCCATAGAGCCAGAACCGCCCGTTGCGCACAAGATCAACAAGGCTCTTTAAAAAATCGGGCTTCTCTGCGTCCGCATAGTCCATACTCTCGTGGCAGCCCAGCGCACAGTACAAAATCACGGCCAGCGCCACAATGCCGTAGAGCAGCGATGTCAGGCGGTATCCGACTGCCGCCGTGATCATCGGTGTCAGCGCAATACTGATGACCATCGCCACAAGCTGGCATGCCTGGCGGATGGCATTCGTCTTCGCGCGCTCCTTGTCCGACCGGAACAGTTCCGGAAACAGTGCTCCGTAATTCGCGTTGATCAGAGAGTCCAGCGTGCCGGTCATCAGATACAGGAGCAGCATGTAGATAAACAGCCTGCCCTGATCCGAAGAGACAATGGCTGGCACATTGAAAAACATGATAAATGACAGCACCAGCAGCGGCGTTCCGATGACAAGCCACGGCCGGCGCCTTCCCCAGCGGGTCCGCGTTCTGTCAGACAGAAATCCGTATACCGGATTGTCGATCACATCAAGAAACGTGTAGATGAAAAGTACAAACGAATAGTGTTTCATGCTGAGTCCCAGTTGATCCACATAGTAGATCGCTGCGAAGGACTTGAACATGTTGACCGGGATCGATGTCCCGAACATCCCCACGCCGTAGCGGAAGGGCTTTGTGGGCCTGACCGCCTGCCTTTCGTCCATAGAATCCTCCTCTCTGCCAGCCGGCATATCCGGCCGGGCTTCCCATCACGCCGCGCATTCTCTCATCTCACTTATACCACCGGAAGACTTCTCGCGTCACGGGACTTAAGGATATTTTATGGATTATATTTCGCTTAATATGTTTTGCGGCGCGAGCAATCCTTCTTTGCGCAGGCGTCGACCGCGCCGATCAGAGATTCACGCATGTTCTGCCTCTGTCAGTTTCTTTGCCATGCGGCAGACCCGGGTGGCGTTTTCCTCCAGCTGCCGCCGGGAAAG
This sequence comes from Lachnospira sp. UBA4285, assembly GCA_002394965.1. GTDB lineage: Bacteria > Bacillota > Clostridia > Lachnospirales > Lachnospiraceae > UBA4285. The sequence continues at coordinate 5,756 of DGVL01000091.1, read as the reverse complement.
CGTTCCCTTCTTCAGGGCGCACATGAGATTCTTCCAATCCCCTTTGCTGCCGGGCATGAACAGGTCTCCGCCCGCCGCGGCCACGCGGTCCGAAAGGGCATTGCGGTGACGGGGATTCCGGATCTGCTTCATGCCGCCGATGACCCAGTCTGTCATCACGATCCCCTCATAACCCCACTCGGCGCGGAGGATATCGGTGATCAGATCCCTCCGCTCGGAGGTGTGGACGCCGTTGAGCAGATTGTAGGAAGTCATCAGCGCATGGGGCTGACTCTCCTTCACGCAGATCTCAAAGCCACGGAGATAAATCTCCCGCATGGCGCGCTCAGAGACCTGACTGTTGCTTCCGATACGGTTGTACTCCTGGTTGTTAGCCGCAAAATGCTTGATGGTGGTACCCCTGCCCGGATGCTTCTGCACGCCGCGGGTAATGGCCGCAGCCATCTTGCCGGAGATCAGGGGATCCTCGGAATAGTACTCAAAGTTCCGCCCGCAGCGGATATCCCGGTGGATGTTCAGTGCCGGCGCCAGCCACAGGTGGACGCCAAAACGCTCCATCTCCGCGCCGACGATACCCCCCAGCTCTTCCGCCAGATCTGTGTTCCAGCTCTGTGCGATGGCACTCCCGATGGGGATGGCGGTGCAGTACTGCTCCTTCACCTCTCCGGAAGGCTTCTTCCTGCGGGTCATCAGCGCCATGACCTTGCGCTCCATAGGGCTCAGCAGCTCCATGACAGACTCAGGCATCGTATCGCCCAGCGCATGAACCCCTTTCTCATCCTCGTAGTATTCCCGGCTGATGCGCAGGCCTGCGGGGCCGTCCGCCATCACCAGCGGCGGGAAACCGTGGACGCAGGCTGTCTCTCCGGCGGCGCCCGCCACAGTGGAGGATGCGTTGCCGATCATGCCGGTTATGACGCCCCTGGAGTCAAACCGGCCGGTATTCAGGCAGGCAAGCTCTTCATTGGTCAGCTCCTCTATGATGGGATCGATCTGAGCCTCAGCGCCATACTGCACCGTCTCAGCCGCAAAGTCGGCGGCAAAGATCCTGATGACTTTATCCGCCGCGGGAAGCGTGACCGGCCGCTCCGGTTTCCAGTCTGTGAAATCCGGCTTGCCCAGGGCACTGCGCACCTTCCGCAGCACCGCCGTTTCATCCAGACGCAGGGTGACCGCCGGAATGTCCCCGGCGAGAATGGTATAGTCGCCCTTCTCCAGCACATAGCACGCTGTCTTCTCGTCATAGGAAGCAGCGTCGCGCAGATCGAAGGGAACGGTCAGTTTCTCCTCCTCCCCCGGCAGGAGCTCCCGCGTCTTGGCGAAGGCCAGAAGCTTCCGCGGCGACTGGTCCAGTGAAACGGACGGGACAGCGGCAAAAAGCTGCACCGTTTCTTTCCCGGAAAAATATCCGGTGTTCTTCACCGTGACGGACACGCTTCTTTCATCCGCATCGGTGATCTTCGTCTCAAAGTCCGTGTAGCCCAGGCCGAAGCCAAAGGGGAACAGCGGCTTTCTGCCCATTGAATCAAAGTACCGGTACCCCACGTAGACACCCTCCCGGTAGCGGGTTTCGTCGGCGTCGCCGAACTCACCGATCCTGGAATAATCCTCCCATGCCGCCCAGGTAGTGGCCAGCTTGCCGGAGGGATAGCTTTTGCCCAGCAGCAGGTCAGCCAACACATTGCCTGTCTCCGCGCCCAGCTGGGACAGCAGCAGGATGTTCTTAACGTCCTTCACCGGGCTTAAGTCCACCGGACCTCCCACGTTCAATACCAGCAGAAAGCGGGGATAGCTTTCGTTCATCTTCAGAATGTCGCGCCGCTCCGAGTCGGAGAGCAGGATGTCCCCCTTGATGGGATTTCTGTCAGAGCCCTCGCCGGATATGCGGGACAGAACGTAGACAGCTGTGTCACCCTCCCCCAGGAAAGAGAAACCATACTCCGGCTCCGGCATCACGGCCCCCATCCCTTCCAGTGGCGCGGGGATATGCTTTTTCCTGGCTCTGGCGCGGATCTTGGCGACGAAAGCTTTTCGCGCCGTCTTCACCGTCTCATCCCAGGCATTCAGCCATGGCTTGGTGGTGATCTCAAAGCCTGCCTTCTCCAGCCCCTCCTCCACGGTTACAGAATACCGGGAGTTCACCTCGCCGGAACCGGTTCCGCCCTTGACCGTGCGCCGGGCGCCGGAGCCGTAGAGCGCGAGCTTGCCGGGTGCATCCAGTGGAAAAGTGCCGTCCCGTTTCAAAAGTACCACGCACTCCGGCGCAAGACGGCGGACAGCCGCCGCGTGTTTGATCTCATATTCGTTCAGTTTCATGACAGATCCCCCTTAATGATGGAGAACGAGACGACGGCCGCGGATACCGGCCAGCAGGATCGTCTGGGCAATACCCGCGCAGACAGTAATGACAATGGAATACACGGAGCAGGACTTAATCAGGAAAATGTTTGATGTTTCCTGCGCCCGGTTTACGGACAATTATGATTTTACAGCTGATTTCATCTTATAGACAGCAATTCTGCCGGCTCTGCGGATCGCATATGGCAGTTGCAGATACCAATAGACTTGCCGGAGCCGTCAATATTGGCCACTTCGTGCATATATCCGTTCTTCTCTGCATTTTCAAGAACCTGCATCACTTCTTCATAGGAAGCCTTGCGCCCCCGGCGGAATCATCGGTGCAACCTTTCCCAGGGGCAGTTCCCCCCATGTCATAGAAAAAATCTGCGATCGCCGGATATTTTTGAATCAGCCTGTCATTTTTGACCATGTTCTCCATGGAACCGAGTATGAAGATCGGCATGTTGTACTGCTTGTGATGGTCGTTATTCTCCCAGTTAAACTCAACCAGTCCGATATCACACAGATGATCCAGCATCTCCTGAACATACTCTTGCGAAAATCCGGTTTTTGCAGCAAGCTCTTCCGGAAACAGGTCTGCGGAATGTGCTGCTTTCACTCAGAATGCCAGAAGTATAACAACACCTCCGCATAGTTGCCTTTCAAACGCCAAGCGCTCTTCCTGAATCATATGCCATGTTATTGCTTTCCAACCGTGATAATGGTCTTACCTTTGGACTTTCCCTGCTTTACCTTAACAAGGGCCTCGTTGATCTTCTCTAAAGGAAAAACGGTATCGATCGATGTTTCCAGTGGGTGTTCCTTATCAAAAAGCCTGCCGATCCTGTCTAACTGGCTGCCATCCTCGTGCACGAACAGGAAATCATAGGTCTGTTTTTTCGCTGCCGCCATGCGATCATATCTGCGGCCGGCCGCCTGAAAGAGAAGTCGTTTAAATACCGGCATACCGCTTCTTCTGGCAAATCGTCCGTTCGGCATACCTCGCAGGGAAACCAGGCTTCCGCCCTCCTTCAGCACCTTGAATTCATTCGGAAGCTCACGGTCTCCCAGCGTATCCAGGACATGATCTACCCCGGAGAGAACATCCGCATAGTTTTCCTTCCTGTAGTCGATGAATTTTTCTGCTCCCAGTTTTCTTACACGCTCTTCATTTTCACCGCTGCCGTTGGTGTAAACGTGCAGGCCGAGACTCTTTGCCACCGGAATCGCCATGGCGCCAAGGCTTCCGGTCCCTCCGGAGATGAAGACGGATTCTCCGGCATGCACATCCATAACCTCAAATGCCTGCATCGCGGTCAGCGCTGTCAGGGGAACCGTCGCTGCTTCCTCGAAGGAAAGATACTCCGGAATAACAGCCAG
>DGVL01000091.1:0-1893 GCA_002394965.1 Lachnospira sp. UBA4285 | reverse complement strand
CCCCTGGTTTGAAACGGACAGCGTTCTTCCCGGTTTTCTCCACGACGCCGGCAAACTCATTGCCCATCACTAACGGCATCGCATAGGGAACAATAAGCTTTACTTCTCCGCGGATGATCATGTTATCCAGAGGATTGACAGCCGCTGTCATGATCTTCACCAGAACTTCATCCCCTTCTGGGATCGGCGTCGGAATCTCCCGGATTTCCAGTTCTGTGCCTTTTTTATCATAATGAGTCAATACTGCCGCCTTCATTTTATCGTTTCCTCCGATCCTTCCTCGCTGTGCTCCACAATATATCTGCCCATATCCGCAATGCAGTCCGCAAGCGTCATGCCCTGCAGCCGGTTTTCTATATCGATCTCCATGGCACGGAACATCCGGCCCAGAACCGGGCGGATATTGCGCCCGACAATGCAGGCGTCATTGGGATTCTGGTGAAGATCAAACAGATGTAGGGAATCTGTTTCCATCACTGCCCTGTACACAGCAAACAGGGATATCTGCTCCGGTTTTTGCAGAAGATGAAAACCGCTGACCCCTGGATGCCCCTCAATGATTCCAGCCTTGCTGAGTCTCGTCGTCAGTTTTCGTATATAACTCGGATTGGTCCCGACGCTCGCTGCGATCTGGTCCGAGTTCATCGGCATCTCCGATTCCGAGATCAGGATCAGCGCATGAATAGCGGATGAAAATTTGGTATCCATCACTTTTCCCCCACTGCATACGTTGCAATATATTCTGTGCCTTCTGCGGCAGTGATTCCCGGATCGGACTGCATGAATTCTCCGCCAAGTCCGGCTTCCTCTGCAGCAATCCCAAAATGGCAGAGCGCTATCCCTAAGTCGACTTTTTGAATATCGCCGGTAGCTTCCTTGTCATAGCCTTTGGTTTTTACTTCGTAGAAGTGAACTCTGTCCCCCTCTGTCACCGCTCTCCACGGCTGCTTGTTCGTCGCAGAAGGAGCCAGGCGCACCATGGCAAGAGGACTCGCCCATTCACCAGCATGCCCTTCCTGGATCGGATGCTGGAAGTCGCCCTCAAAAAAGAGTGTTTCAAACGGAAGGCGCTGGTCTGATTTCATTCCCTTTCGCATCAGATTTTCCCGCAAGGAACGCTTCTGTGCAGCATACCCCAGAGGCGTTACAGCTGGCATGACTTCATCTTCTCCGAGATTTACCGCTTTTTCAAACGCCTTACGGTCGATGGTCGCTGCCAGCCATACTGTTCCGAGCCCTAAGGATGTCGCATAGAGAATGAAGCGCTCAAAAGAATAGCCAAATGCTATCTCCGCATTTTTCTGTTTCTTATATTTCCCTGCCACATAGGTATGTGCCCCCAGGATGACGGGACTGCTGACCCCATCCTTATCCGCGTCAAGAATAGAATATGTAATCGGAACCCCGAACGGATTGTCATCCCGGTTCAGGAATTCCCGTATCTGCCGCATCGTCTGCTCCGGTATCTGCCGCTCCTCGTAAGTTCTTACGCTTTTTCTGGCTTTGATTGTTTCTGTATTCATGATTTTCCTTCCTGTCTCTACATATTCCTGCAGATCATTGCCCCTGTAAATCTGTATTTGTATCAGCCTCAGATACATTGTCATGGCTTTCAGTGCCTGTCAACAAAAATTCACATCACCCCTTAACGCTCTGAAAGGATTCTGCTCAGGAAGGGCTCTCAGAAGAAGTGGAACCGAAAATCCTTCCTATGGGTAATCAAAGCCTTCGGGCAATGGATGTTCTTAATAACTGTACTTGTTCTGACAACAACCGTCTAACTCCTGGTCGGAAAGTTCCGCAGTCTCCCAAACTGACAATCTGATGCCGGGCAGGTTTTCAGGAAAATGCGCCATGACAAGGTCAACAGTACCTTTGAGCAGCTTCTGATGC
>DGVL01000104.1:8184-10493 GCA_002394965.1 Lachnospira sp. UBA4285 | reverse complement strand
GTCCCGGACCAGATACAGGCTCTGTGCCTTCCGGTCGAAGAGCGCGAAGGCGAACATGCCGTTGAACCGCTGCACGGCATCGATGCCCCACTCCTCATAGGCGCAGAGGATGACTTCGGTATCGGTCCCCGTCCGAAAGCGGTACCCCTTCCCTTCCAGCTGTTTTCTCAGTTCGAGATAGTTATAGATTTCTCCGTTGAAGCTCACGACGGTGCGGCCACTCTCCGCGTTCATCGGCTGACGGCCGTTTGCGCTCAGGTCCAGTATCGCAAGTCTGCGGTGCGCAAGGCCGAGCCGGAAACCGCCGTCCAGCGTCTCCAGCACACAGCCCCGGTCGTCCGGTCCCCGGTATCGGATCGTATCGATCATTTCCCGGAGAAGCTCTTCCGAGCTCTGTCCTCTGTCTATAAATCCACAGATACCGCACATGATCCCGCTTCCTCCTTCAGGCTCCTCCACTCGACGATTTCTGTTTTCCTCGCGCTCTCTCCCCGCAAGAAACAAAAGCGCTCTTCCTGCCTCATAGTGGCAATACACCCTATGGCTTTGAAGAGCACTTTCGTTTTGAGATGTTATTCAGGATGACAGGATCATACCATGTTATCGAAGCCTGTGTCAAGAAGCCCCTTGCCGTGTTATAGCCGATTCATATGAAAAACATACCGGAAAGATATTTTTTCATTTATGCCGGTATGCTGCCTTCCCACGCGCGGAGCGTCTTCCCGACATCTCGCCGTTTATTCCCCCGAAATCTGCAGAGCGTCGTAGCCGGATTCTCCGGTCCGGATGCGCACCACATCTTCAACGTCGTAGACAAAGATCTTACCGTCACCGATCTCGCCCGTGTGAAGCGCCGCGTTTGCCGCGGCGACGACCAGCTCCGGGTCTACTTTTGAGACCACAATGTCGATCTGCAGCTTCGGGATCAGATGCATGCTCATTTCAATCCCGCGATACTGACCGGACTTGCCCTTCTGCGTTCCGCAGCCCATCACGTTGGTCACCGTCATGCCCGTGACGCCGATCGCCGCCATGGTGTCACGCAGCGTGCCGAAGCGATCCTCATCGCAGAGGATACGGACGAGGGTATAGCGCTTTTTCCCGACCGGCGTCTCTCTCAGGCCGGATGAGAGCTCCAGCGGGAACGGAATCAGCTTGTCTGTCGCAACCGGCCCGTCGGAGTGAACCCCGAGGGTCGATTCGATCGGCAGGAAGTCGGCGTATGCGCTGGTCAGGCCGTGTTCTGTGACATCCAGGCCTTCGATCTCCTCTTCCGCGCTGGCCCGCAGGCCGACGGTCGCACGGATCAGACGAAAGACCAGGATCATGCAGAGCACCGTATAGGTTCCTACCGTGAGGACCCCGAGGCACTGGATCCCCAGCTGCCGGAGGCCGCCGCCGTAGAACAGGCCTTTGGTGCCGTAGCTCTCATTGCATGCGAACAGTCCGACCGCCAAGGTGCCCCAGATCCCGTTGACACAGTGCACCGCGACTGCGCCGACCGGATCGTCCACGTGGAACCGTACATCCAGCGTTTCGACCGCCAGGTCTACCAGGATCCCCGAACCGATGCCGATCAGGAAGGCACCGAGCGCGTCTACACTGGCACAGCCCGCCGTAACCGCAACCAGTCCCGCCAGCGAAGCGTTCAGACACATAGAGACATCCGGCTTGCCGTTTTTCTTCCAGGTGAACAGCATGCATGTTACCGTCGCGACAGCCGGAGCGATGGTCGTCGTGCCAAAGATCCTTGCCATCTCTCCGACATCGGCCGCGGCCGCTCCGTTGAAGCCGTACCAGGCGAACCACAGGATAAAACAGCCCAGTGCGCCGAGCGTCACCGAATGTCCCGGTATCGCGTTTGAAATCAGTTTTCCGTCTCTGTCCTTAGTATACTTCCCGATCCTCGGTCCCAGAATGATTGCTCCGACAAGCGCCGAGAGCCCTCCGACCATATGGATCACACAGGACCCGGCGAAGTCGATGAACTGCAGTCTGCTCAGCCATCCTCCGCCCCAGACCCAGCCTGCCTCAATCGGATAAACCACCAGACTGATGATTGCCGAATACAGGCAATAGGCGGAAAATCTGGTTCGCTCCGCCATCGCGCCGGAGACGATCGTTGCTGCCGTAGCACAGAACACCAGCTGAAACACGAAAGACGACCAGTCGAAGCCTTCAAAGTCCAGGAACATCCCCCATTCCGGCCTTCCGATCAGCCCCAGGCGCCCATGCTCCCCCATCATCAGGCCGTAGCCGATGAAGATAAACACCACCGTTCCGATGCAGAAGTCCATCAGGTTCTTCAT
>DGVL01000104.1:0-8134 GCA_002394965.1 Lachnospira sp. UBA4285 | reverse complement strand
CCATCAGGTTCTTCATGATGATATTTCCGGCGTTTTTGGCTCTCGTAAAGCCCGTTTCCACCATGGCGAAGCCACACTGCATGAAAAACACCAGAATCGCACCGATCAAAAACCAAATCGACATGTCCATACCGACACCTCCCTAGAAAATCGGCAAAGGCGCCCTGTCTCTCACATGGCGCCTTTGCCGTCTGAACATGTCGGGGATTATATGCCGCCTCTGCCGAAAAGTCAACCGTTCCGGAGATACTCCTTTTGTATGGTATTCACTTCCAAAAAGTATTATTATCCCGTACCGCGTGCATCATGCGGCAGAAGTCCCTTGCAGAGTCGCTCTGTATGCGCTACAATCTGAGCATGCTAAAAGACAGGAGGTAGGCTGCCGTATGGTTTTTTCTGACCGGACATACAGCGTCCTGCTGCTGTCCGCTTCCGAGGTCTTCAACCGGGCGGTTCTTCCCCTCCTGCCCTCGTCGCGCTTCTACCCCGTTACGCTGGTCACAGATCTCCGGGCAGCCAAAGACTGCGCTCCCTGCGATCTCGTGATCGTGAACGCCCCTCTCCCGGGCGGAGACAGCCTTTCGTACTGTTCCGGGCTCTCGGAGGCTTCGGACAGCGCGATCCTTCTTCTTGTCCCCCGGGACCAATTGGAACATGCCGAGGACAGGATGCTGCCGTACGGTGTCATGACACTGGGCAAGCCGCTCTCCTCCGGACTTCTGACACAGTCGCTCCGGGCCCTGTGTTCCATGCGCGAGCGGCTACGGTCCCGGGAACAGAAGCAGCAGACCGTCGAGCAGACCATCGAGGAGATCAAACTGATCAACCGTGCCAAATGGCTGCTGATCACCTGCCTGAACATGACGGAGGACGAAGCCCACCGGTATATCAGCAAACTTGCCATGCAGCAGAAACGGCAAAAACGCGAGATCGCCGAAAGCATCATCCGCACCTATTCCCAGTAAACGGGATCGGGTGCGGATTTCTTCATGCCGGACGGGGCGGCAGCCCTGAGTGACGCTTCAGGGCTGCCTTAGAGGAGTATTTATTAAAAGGGGCTATGGAGAAACCACCTTTTAACCGGATCGTTCTGCCCGCCTTGTGCGGACTTTTTTGTTGTGTTTTGTTACGTATAGAACGGGAGAACCTGCAGGATTCTCTCGACGCAGCCGTCTTCGCCCAGCAGACTCGAGTCCAGACAGAGGTCATAACCCGCGGCGTCTCTCCAGTCCTCGCCGGTATAGTAGTGATAGTAGGCGGCACGCCGCTTGTCCTCCACACGGATATGGCGCAGAATCTCTCTCTCGCTCCAGGCGAGCGAAAATGCGGCCACCCGGTCCCTTCTGGCCTCCAGCGGGGCGTGGATGAACACCCGCAGCACATCCGGACGTCCCTGCAGGAGGAAGTTCCCGCAGCGGCCGTGGATGATGCAGCTCTCCTGTTCGGCAAGCTCCATGATGATTTTGGCCTGAAAGCTGAACAGGTTTCGTGTGGAAAGATAATCGTCGCTGTCGGGCGGGAGCACCTCGCCCGTATACACCTTTTCGGCGGCCGAGATCATCTCCTTGAAGCCGATCCGCTCATCCGCCTCGCCGAACAGCCGTTCATGGATGCCGCTGACCTCCGAGGCCTTCCGCAGAAGGTCCCGGTCGTAATACGGGACGCCCAGCGCCTCGGACAGTTTTTTGGTGATGTTGTGTCCGCCGCTTCCGGTTTCTCTCGCGATGGTGATCACAAATTTATTCATGTTCTCCCCCTTACGCACCCAGATATGCTTTTCTCACACGGTCGTCGTTCGCCAGTTCTTCCGCCTTTCCGCTCATCGAGATCGTACCGGTTTCCAGCACATACGCCCGATCCGAAACCGCCAGCGCCATTTTGGCGTTCTGTTCTACCAGTAGGATCGTGATGCCGTTGCGGTGCAGGGTCTCGATGATCGAGAAGATCTCTTTCACCAGCAGCGGGGACAGCCCCATCGAGGGCTCGTCCATCAGAACGATGGTCGGGTCCGTCATCAGGGCGCGTCCGGTGGCCAGCATCTGCTGCTCGCCGCCGGAGAGCGTGCCCGCAAGCTGCTTCCAGCGCTCTTTGAGCCGCGGGAAGTATTCATAGACCTTGTCCAGGTTTTTCTGAATGCTCTTCTGATCGCGCTGGATATACGCACCCATCCGTAGGTTCTCTTCCACTGTCATGCGGGCAAAAACATGCCGCCCCTCCGGAACATGCGCCAGGCCGAGCGAAATAATCTTATGCGAGGGAATCTTCTGCAGTTCCTTCCCGTCAAGCAGGATGGAGCCCGAGGCAATCGGAAGCAGGCCGGAGATGGCATGCAGGGTTGTCGTCTTTCCCGCGCCGTTTGCGCCGATCAGCGAGACGAGCTCTCCGTCGCCAACGGTCAGCGAGATGCCCTTCAGCGCATGAATCGCCCCGTAAAAAACGTTCAGATTGTTTACTTCAAGCATGCTGCTGCCCCCTTACTCGCCCAGATAAGCGGCGATGACGCTCGGATTTGCCGCGACCTCCGCGGGACTGCCCGCGGCAATGGTCTGGCCGTAATCCAGAACCTGGATTCGCTCGCAGACGTTCATAACCAGCGACATGTCGTGTTCGATCAGAAGGATGGCGATGCCAAACCGGTCCCGGATGGTGTTGATGCATGTCAGCAGTTCCGCTGTCTCTGTGGGGTTCATGCCTGCGGCCGGTTCATCCAGCAGCAGGACCTTCATATCCGTCGCGAGCGCACGCGCGATCTCCAATTTTCTCTGCCGCCCATAGGGCAGGCTGGCCGCAGGGAGCTCCGCCACATCGGCCAGGTTGCAGATTTCGAGAAGCGACATGGCCTTTTCCGTGAGTTCCTTTTCGGTTTTCCAGAACTTCGGCGTCCGGAGGCTTGCGGAAAAGAGCCCGTAGTGCAGGTCCTTGGTACACGCGACCTTTACATTCTCAATGACGGACATCTCTTTGAACAGGCGGATGTTCTGGAATGTCCGGGCAATGCCCGCCTCGACAAACTGGTAGGTTTTCTTCCCGTTGAGCGGCTTCCCGTTCAAGAGAACCGTCCCCTCGGTGGGGGCGTATACCCCTGTCAGCAGGTTAAACACGGTGGTCTTTCCGGCGCCGTTCGGGCCGATCAGCCCGACAAGCTCCCCAGGGAAAATCTGGATATTAAAATCCGTGACTGCTTTCAGGCCGCCGAAGCTGATGCCAAGCTTGCGCGTTTCCAAAACCGGTACGCGTTCTTCAGCCATGTGCCTGCGCCTCCTTTCGCTCCGCCTTTGCCGCTTTTCGGCGCTCCCGCGCGCGGCGGATATCCGGGATCAGATTCTGCAGAGAGAATTCATAACTGCCGAAAATCCCCTTCGGCCGGAACAGGATCACAATGATCAGGACTAGCGCATAGACCAGCATCGGGTATTCAAAGACGCCGCTGACAGATGCCGGGAGATGCTCCACCCAGGCCCCGTTTTTGATCTGATAGTTCACAAAAAACATGATCGTCGCGGCGACCACCGACCCGGTCAGCGAGCCCATACCGCCCAGCACAACCATAACCACCACGAAGGTCGAGTTCAAAATGCCGCCGTTTGTGAAGGCAAAGGACGAGGTCGACAGCGTCGCGTTCGTGCAGGAATAGAGTGCTCCGGCTACGCCGGCAAAAAACGCCGAATACGCAAAGGTCAGGACTTTGTAGTAAGAGGTGTTCACCCCGGAGGCCGAGGCCGCGATCTCATCGTCGCGGATCGCGCGGATCGCGCGGCCGTATTTGGACCGGACAAACATGAACATCAGCGTCAGGGACAGGATGGTAACGACCAGCGCAAACCACAGGAACTGGACCTTCGCCTTGCTGCCGAAGCCGAGCCCGTTTTTGTACAGCGAGGCTGCCGCCGATCCCTGCGCCAGGCCGTCCTGGCCGCAGAACGGGAGGTTGTTGATGATGTTGATGATGATCATGCCGAAGCCGAGCGTGATGATGGCGAGATAGTCGCCCTTCAGGCGCAGCGCGGGTATGCCAATCAGGAAGCTGAGCAGAGCTGCAAGGATACCGGCTGCAAGGACGCTTGCAATCAGCACCAGCAGGAACGACAGATCGGATTTATTCTCAAACAGGCCTGCCCGCTCACAGGCAAGGCTCAACAGCGCTGCTGTATAGGCGCCTATTGCCATAAACCCGCAGTGGCCAAGAGAAAGCTGTCCCATGAATCCGAGAACGAGGTTTAACGAGGCTGCAAGCACCATCAGATAACAGCACTGCCAGATGCTTGGAACAATGACAAGCTTGAAGGATCCCTCGGATCCCTTCAGGGATGTGAGAATCTGAAAGCCAATGAATAAAACAACCACTATAACGGTATTGAGCAGATAGCCCCGTGATGTTTTGCTTTTCATACTTTCTCACCTACATTCTTTCCGAGGATTCCGGCGGGCTTAATAATCAGAACCACGATCAGGATCAGGAAGACAAAGGTGTCCGCCATACTGGATGAAATATAGCTGGTCGTGAATGACTCGACCAGACCGATGACGATGCCGCCCAGCATGGCGCCCGGAATAATGCCGATCCCGCCCAGAACGGCTGATACAAAAGCCTTCAGGCCCAGCAGTGCGCCCATGGTTGTATATACTTTCGGATACTGCGCCATGTACATCAGGGCAGCGATGGCGGCCAGTCCCGAACCGATTCCGAAGGTAAGGAGGATGGTGCTGTTAACATTGATGCCCATGAGCGTCGCCGCGGCCTTGTCCTCTGACACGCAGCGCATCGCCCTGCCCAGTCTTGTGCGCTGGGTAAAGGCATAGAGCACCAGCATGACGATCCCGCTGATCACCAGCGTGATCACGGTGGTGTACTCCATGGTAACCGTCCCGAGCTTAAAGCCCCCATTCCCGAAAATCTGGCTGGAGACCTTCGGGTTCGGTCCGATAGCCGGGATCGCCTGGGCAAGGTTTTCCAGAAACAGGCTCATCGCGATGGCCGTGATGAGCGCGGTCATATTAGTCCCCTTCCTGCGCACCGGCCGATAGGCGATCAGTTCCGTCCCCATGCCGACCAGGGCGCACACAACAATTGCCGCCAGGACGCCAAGCCATGCCGGCAGCCCCAGCCGAAGCATCAGCGGCATCACAAAAATCATCGTATAGCCGCCTACCATGATGAAGTCGCCGTGCGCAAAGTTAATCAGTCGAATAATACCGTAGACCATGGTGTAGCCAAGGGCAACCAGCGCATAGATGCTGCCCAGGCGCAGGCCCACGATCAGTGTTTGAAAAAAAGTGTTCAATGCTTCTGCTTCCCTTCCGGAAGGCCGGGGAGGGAGCCTCCCTCCCCGGCCGGTTTTATGTGCGAATCTTATTGCTGAAAGGGTCTTTTTGCCTTACGGCAGCTGGGTTACGACGTCAACCAGCGTCGAGGTCACGGCGCTGCCGTCGGACTGGAAGGAGATGATGGCTGCGCCTTTGACCGGCGTGCCGCTCTCATCCAGGGAGAAGGTACCCGTTACGCATTCATAGACCGTTGAGGTATCTGCCAGCGCATCACGCACATCCCCGGCGTCCGCAGAACCGGCTGCCTCCATCGCCGCCTTATAGATATACAGGCAATCATAGCCCGTTGCGCCAAACGCGCTCGGGATAGAGCCGTAGGCCGCCTCATAGGCTGCAACGAAGGAACGCACGATCTCGGAATCGGCACCCGGATCGTAGTGGTTGGTCCAGTACACATCGTTGAACACGGTCAGATCCGCACCAGCGACAACATAGTCCGGCGTGGTGTCGTAACCGTCGGCGCCCATGATGATCCCGGTATAGCCTGCGGCACGGGCCTGAGGCACGACATAGGGCCCGATGACATCATAGTAGTACGGGGCATAGACAAAGTCGACGCCGGCGCTGACCATTGCGGCAAACTGGTTGGTGTAGTCCTGAACATCGAGAGAGGCGGTGGACTGAGAGGCTGCCACTTCAATTCCGTACTCCTCGCATGCTTTGGAGAAGGAGTCGAAAAGTCCTTTGGAGTAGACATCCGCGGCGCAGTAGACCACGCCGACCTTTTCAAATCCCGCCTGCTTTGCATAAGCCGCGGCAATCGCGCCCTGGAAGCTGTCAGCATAGCAGGCGCGGAAGATATAGTCGTCTTCCGTCGTCAGCGAGTCGGCGGTTCCGGTCGGGCACAGGATGCAGACTTCTTCTTCATTTGCGGCATCCGTGATGGCCGAGGTGCAGCCGGAGGTGGCCGAGCCGATGATCAGGGTGACGCCCTTGGCAACCAGCGAGTTGAACGCGTTCAGGCATTCGGTCGGATCTCCCTGGTCGTCAGTGATGACCAGTTCAACCTGCCGGCCGAGGATGCCGCCGGCCGCATTGATCTCTTCCGCTGCCAGCTGCACGCCGGTGACGATGCCGGTTCCGTAAGCGGCCAGTGTGCCGGTGTTCGGCGAAATAATGCCGATGACGATCGGGTCGTCCGCGGCAAATGCGGTTGCGGTGATGCCCGTGATGCCGAGGCTCAGCAGCATGCAGAGCGCGATCATCACGCTGATCAGTTTTTTGCTTTTCATTTTGGATTCCTCCCTCATCATTTTTCACAGCATGTCACATTCCTGCGTCCGCCTCCGCTTTGTCGGCGAAAGCCGGTCACAGATCGTGCTCCGGGCTGTAATGGGGCGGATTATAATTTCCGCTTCGCGATCTGTCAACGCCTCCGCTTCACCCAATCGGGCAGGTCTTCCATGAAAAACTCTCATGAATGAGAAATATGTTCTCTCCGCACTTTTTCACTTTGTCTGTTTTTCACAAAATTTTTCGTCATCCGAGCAAATCATGCGCAAAAAGTTTTGTTTTTGATGTGTTTTCCATATGATCTTAACACTATTTAACAGTATTTGTCTCATATCAATAAAGCAGAATCATACTGTTTTCGACTTATAACACCAATGGTGCATCGGGCTAAAAGCTCTGTTCATCCGATCCGTCAACCTCTCTTTTGATTTCAGAACCATTTCAGAGTTTTTGCTTCTGATTGCGGCTGCATTCATCTCCGCGGAACGATACGGCCTCCGTATGGCAACCCTTAGGGGATTCGTATTTCCCGTTTTTCCGCTTCTGTGTTATGGTATCAGAAGAACCTTAAAATAGAAGGATTGTATTCTGCCATGGAAAAACGCGCTCAGCTCTACGAAGGAAAGGCCAAGAAGGTATACGCGACGGACGATCCTGAGATTGTCATTGTCTCATACAAGGACGATGCCACCGCCTTTGACGGCAAGAAAAAAGGAACCATTCAGGGGAAGGGTTCCATCAACAACCGTATGACAAACCATCTGATGAAGATGCTCTCCGAACACGGGATCCCGACGCACCTGATTGAGGAACTCAGCGACCGCGAGACAGCGGTCCGGAAAATCCGCATTGTCCCTCTTGAAGTCATCGTCCGGAACATCTCCGCCGGGCATTTTGCCAGCCGTTACGGCGTGCCGGAGGGCATCGTCTTTGACGACCCCGTCGTTGAGTTTTCCTATAAAAACGACGAGCTGCACGATCCTCTTCTCAACGACGATCATGCGGTTGCATTGAAGCTGGCTTCCAGAGACGAGATTGCCCGGATCAGAAAGATGGCGCTTCAGATTAACGGGCTGCTGAAAGCCACCCTCTCAGAAGCCGGCGTGACGCTGGTTGATTTTAAGCTTGAGTTTGGAAAGACATCTGACGGCACGCTGGTTCTGGCCGATGAGATCAGTCCGGACACCTGCCGCTTCTGGGATAGCCAGACGGGGGAAAAGCTGGACAAGGACCGTTTCCGCCGGGATCTCGGAGGCGTGGAGGACGCATACATCGAAATGCGCCGCCGTATCCTGGGAGAGTAAAACGGCCGGGCTCCTCAAGGCGTGCGTCATCCGTAAAAAACGCATCTGTGATGCCCGTTTTGACAGAAGGCCCGAGCCGGTTCTGATCACGGAACCGGCCCGGGCCTTCCTCTGTCTTTATCTCTGAAATTATTCCACTGTCACGCTCTTGGCGAGGTTGCGCGGCTTGTCTACGTCAAGACCGCGGGCAACGCTGGTGTAGTACCCCAGCAGCTGCAGCGGGATCACCGCAAGACTGCCGATGAAGTGCTCATCTGTCTTCGGCACGTAGA
>DGVL01000138.1 GCA_002394965.1 Lachnospira sp. UBA4285 | reverse complement strand
CAGCTGAGCTGGTGGTTTTGATTTGCCCAGATGTTTTCTGCAGCGCAGAGCAGAAATCCTGCCCGGGTGAGTTAGAATAGTGAGACATCAGTGTTGACAATGTAACTTCAAACCCGTATACTGTAGCCATAAGGTTAGCAAGAGCTAACCTAACACATAGCGAGAAGTTCGGAGGTTGAGCGATGGATACAGTGTATGTGGTTTACTGGTCGCAGTCCGGCAATACGCAGGCGATGGCAGAGGCAGTCGGAGCGGGTGCAGAGGCGGCCGGGAGCAAGGCAAAGGTTCTTCCGGTGTCGGATGTGTCACCGGATGAACTCAAGAGTCAGAAGGGATTCGCCCTCGGCTGTCCTGCCATGGGATCGGAGGAGCTGGAAGAGAGCGAGATGGAACCTTTTGTCGAGCAAATCGAGAAGGATGTGGCAGGCAAGACCATCGGGCTGTTCGGATCCTATGGATGGGGCGACGGTGAGTGGATGCGCAACTGGACAGACCGCATGAAGGCGGCGGGAGCTGAGGTTCCCGGTGATGAAGGCATTATTGCCAATGATGCACCAGATGACGCGGCCAAGGCGGCCTGCGAAGCGCTCGGCAGGACGCTTGCAGCTCTCTGACAGAAGAGGAGCATCAGGACAAAAGTATGGGAAATCCCGCTTTCTATCAGGCACTTATTCTGAATTGTTCACAGACGCTCGCGGGGCTGAAAACAGGCACGATTTTCAATATAACCCGCGAGTCGGATCCTGTTTCAGGGGCTGATATCGACCTCGCTAACCGGCTCCTGAACCGGAAGGGGATCTGGCTGTGCATGACGGAGAATCCTCCGGGTTGTCCGCTGGTCTATGTATTCCGGCGATCGCAGCTTGTCAGGGATCTGAACCGGGAAAAAGTGCGCGCGATTCTGAAGATGTATGGATATCCGGTGCCGGAAGCCTCCGGATCCGTGTCTGTTGACGAATGCGTCGCCTGCCTTGTCCGGAGACTGACGGGTTCTTCCGAATTTCCGCATGAGATCGGCCTTTTTCTGGGATTTCCGGCTGAAGACGTGGAAGGCTTCATCCGGAATCACGGAGAAGGCTGCCGGCTCTGCGGCTACTGGAAAGTGTACGGAGATGAGCAGGAGGCCAGGCGAAAGTTCGCCAGGTATCGGAAGTGCGCCGGAATCTACCGCCGGGCACTTGAGAGAGACCCCGACATCTGCCGCATGACAGCAGCTGGCTGACATACAAATCTATACTTGCGCGTGCAGGGGCTTAATATGCCCCTGCATTTTTTTATGGGAGATAAGGTGTATCCTGTCTGGGAAAGGGATTATCGGGCGCTTTTTTGTAAAAAGGTGTATGATATATACGATTTTTGCCCGGAGAATTCTTTGTGCGGCGGGAGGTTCCTTGTGTTTCTGATTTCAGCGCAGCAGGTTGTCATCATGTTCTGCATCATGCTTGTCGGCATGATCTGCCGGAAGATCGGATTTCTGCGAAGTGACAGTGAAAAGGATCTCACGAATATTCTGTGCTTCGTCATCTCTCCCTGCCTGATCGTCAACTCATTCCGCCAGGAATTCTCCATGCAGCGCCTGGCGCTGTTCGGGGAACTGTTCGTGGTCTCGGCTGTCATCTTTCTATTCAACATTGCTGCCTCGCAGCTTCTGCTCGGGGAAAAAACCGGAGGCAGGCTGCTTCACCTGAATGGCACACAGTCGACGGTAATGCGCTTCGGATCGGTATACACCAACTGCGGCTTCATCGGTTTTCCACTGGTTCAGTCCCTTGTCGGCGATATCGGCGTATTTTACGCGGTTCCGTTCAACATCACATTTAACATATTCGTCTGGAGTCATGGGGTGAGCCTGTTCTCCAGGAGTGAAAAAGGACGAACACTTGCCGCGGTCAGGAAGATTCTGACCAATCCGAATATCATTGCGACTGCCATTGGTTTTACTCTTTTTCTGACACAGTTTTCGCTGCCGTTCGTCCCTGCACGGGCACTGGAGCTCATCAGCAGTATGAACACGCCGCTGAGCATGCTTGTGATCGGCGCCAACCTTGCCGGATACAGCATCAGGAAAGATCTTGCGGACCGCAAGGCGTGGGCCGGGGCTCTGATTCGGAATTTTCTGCTGCCGGGTGTCGCGATTCTGATGCTTGCCGGCGGCTTACTGCCGCAGGAGGCGCGCCTCACGATGCTGATCATGAGCGCATGCCCGGTCGCCGGCTTCACGGTCCTGTTCAGCAACCTGTTCGGTGTGGACAACCGCTTCCCGACACGCTACATGTGTCTGTCCACCATTCTATCGATTCTGTCCGTTCCGGCTGTGATCTTCGCGGCGCAGGCTGTCGGACTTTAAAGAAACTGTCACTACTGCTAAAATGAAAGCGCTCTATGCCGATGCATAGAGCACAGGAGGATCAGCCAGGCGATGAACGGAGAAGAACGCAGAGATAGTATACTGAAAGTGCTTCGGGAAAGCGACGGTCCGGTATCCGGAAGCCGCCTGGCCGGCATGTTTTCCGTGAGCCGTCAGGTGATCGTACAGGACATCGCCCTGATTCGGGCGTCGGGACCCAGTATCATCTCCACGGCGAGGGGGTATATTCTGATGGAAAGCCACCGCGCATCCCGCGTCTTCAAGGTGGTTCACACAGATGAACAGGTGCGGGATGAGCTGCAGACGATCGTGGACCTGGGCGGAAGCGTAGAAGATGTCTTCATCTATCACCGGGTGTACGGCGTGATACGGGGACAGTTAAAACTTGCATCGCGCCGCGACATAGAGCGTTATATGGAGAAGATCTCCGGGGGCTCATCCCATCTGCTGAAAAACACGACGTCCGGCTATCATTACCATACGATTACGGCAGACAGTGAAGAGACGCTCGACCTGATCCAGAAAGCGCTCGGTGCGAAGGGATATCTGGCGAAACTGCAGATGTATGAGCCGGTGGACTTTGAGAGAAAGGCTTTGAGAGATGGAAAAAATGACACTTGCAATGGCGAAGGCACTGAATGATACCATGGTCACGGAGGAACATCTGAAGCTGCATGCGGCCAATGTGTCCGCCTGCATGGGTGCCATGGCGGAGCATTTTGGGGCCGACAAGGAGCACTGGGAAGCTGTCGGATATCTTCATGACTATGACTATGAGAAGTATCCGGACGAACACCTTGCCCATACCGAGGAACCGCTGCGGGCGGCCGGGGTGCCGGAAGAGGATATCCGGGCAATTCTTTCGCACGGCTATTCAATCGTCAACGATGTAAAGCCGGAAACGGATATGGAGAAGAGTCTCTTCACAGTCGACGAGCTCAGCGGTATCATCCAGGCAGCGGCGCGCATGCGTCCGGCAGGCATCACCGATATGGATGTCAGAAGCTTCATGAAGAAATGGAAGAACAAGAAGTTTGCCGCGAAGTGCAACCGGCCGCTCATCCTGCGCGGGTGTGAGATGCTCGGAATGGATATTCAGGAGGTCTCGGAGATCTGCATCCGGGGAATGAAAGAACATGCAGAGGAGCTGGAGCTCACCGGAAATGGACAGGAATAGAAACCGGTACGTATAAAAAAGAGGCCGCTTCGGCGGCCTCTCAGGCGTGGCTCAGTCTTTTTTTGGAAGGCTTTCGGTCTCTCCGAAGCGCACATTGCGGTGCTCGACGGATGTTGAGAACGCGATGAGTGTCTTGGTACGTCCGAAGTGCTGCAGCTCATTGATGAAGTGATCGAGCTGCATGGCGGTCTGGAAGATGACTTCGATCAGCATGGAATAATCGCCGGTTACACAGCTGCACTCAACTACATTCGGGATGGACTCGATGTAAGGGTAGAACTCAGGCTTCTGAGCAGGTGATACTTCCAGATTGATATATGCCCGGATCGAATATCCCAGATTGGAATAATTGATGACCGGGATGAATCCCATGAGAACCCCCGTGTCCTCGAGATGACGGATCCGGTTGGCCACAGCCTGGGAGGACATGTTGATCTCCCGGCCGATGTCCTTTGCGGAGATCCGGGCGTTTTTCTCCAGCAGTTCGAGAATCCGGATATCAATCGCATCAATTTGCCTCTGATTATCTTTCATGATGACTGTCCTTTCCATACCGGTTAAAAAAAGCAGACAACGATACCATTCTCTGCCTGACACCGTTGTCTGCTATAAAACTGTAATGTATTCTACTGACACACAGGAGAAAAATCAAGTAATTTGGCCTTCTTTGGCAAAAATAAAGGAGAATGATCTTGGAGAGATACAAGACAAGAGGAACCTGCTCACAGGAGATCGACTTTGAAGTCAATCCGGACGGTACGATCGCGTCGGTACAGTTCGTCGGAGGATGCAGTGGCAATACACAGGGGGTCGCGGCGCTGCTTCACGGGATGCAGATCGACGAGGCAATCCGGCGGCTTGACGGCATCCGCTGCGGATTCCGGCCGACATCCTGTCCGGACCAGCTGGCACAGGCACTGAAGCGCTACCGGGAAGAGAAGATGAAGGGATAAAGAAAAAAGCGCAAAGGCAGTTGCCGCCTTTGCGCTTTCTGATGATGTGCGGAAAATCAAGCCATTGTCTCAGCCTGCGGTCCTGAGCGCAGGAGAGCTGTCAGGCTCGCTTACGATGTTATCCTGTCGCATCGCTCGCAGGAAACGGCTGCCGGGGCAGTAGAACTTTCCGGCGACTCCCTCAATGGCAGCACAATACTTGTCAGCCACGGTGACGACGAAACCTTCTCTGTGATGCGGCGGGAGGAGAGTGCACGGCCACATATGGTGACGGATTGCGTCTTCCGTGCGCTCATCCAGATCCGGAAAGATCTCTCTTGCCGCGATGACAGAGTCGACCGGATGCTGCTTCAGACATTCGCGGTTGCTCTCAAACTTCTCACTCCGGCCGATGATGCCCAGATCGTGGCAGAGGGAACTCTTCAGCAGAGATTCCTTGTCAAGTTCAAAGCCCAGCGCCCTGAGGATGTAGTAAATGCGCAGACTCGTGACAGCTACACCGAGCGTGTGGATGGCAACGGTGGTCTGGTTGTGGTGCGTCTGTGAAAGCGCTGCACTAAAATAATCCGAATGGTAGATCTTAAGGCTGGTTCCGGATTCCAGATCGCTCAGCAGTCTCAGGCTGCGCCTGCGCCTGCCTGTCGTGGATTTGAACATGTGTACGCACCCCTTTCGTGGGAAAAGTATATCACACACCGGGAAAACGTGTATACTGTTTTTTGTAAAAATGTAATAAAAATGTAACATGAAAGGACTCTATGATCATCAACACCGGTCAGAAAACGGATATACCGGCCTTTTACGCCGAATGGCTCGCAAACCGCCTGAAGGAGGGCTTCGCCTGTGTCCGGAACCCGTTCAACCCGAAGCAGGTGAGCCGCTATGAGCTGAATCCGTCGGTGGTGGATGGAATCGGTTTCTGCACAAAAAATCCGGAGCCGATGTTTCCATACATGGATCTTCTCTCCGAATATGGACAGTACTGGTTCGTGACGATCACGCCGTACGGCCGGGATATCGAGCCGAACGTCCCGGACAAGCATCATATGCTGGAGATTTTCCGGCAGCTGTCGCAGATCGTAGGAAAGGAGCGCATCGGATGGCGGTACGATCCGATTTTTGTGAGTGAGCGCTACACATCTGCCTATCACATCCGCGCATTTTCCCAGATGGCGGAGGCGCTTTCCGGAAGTACGGATACGGTCGTGATCAGCTTCATTGACCTGTACAGGAAGGTGAGAAGAAATTTCCCGCAGGCGAAGGACGTAGAACGGGACGAAAAACTGGAACTTGGAAAAAAGATGATCAGAATAGCAGCGGAGAACGGAATGCGGCTTGTGACCTGCGCGGAAGGGCGGGAACTGGAAGCTTACGGAGCGGATGGATCCGGCTGCATGTCTGTATCTGCCTGGGAGAGAGCGATAGGGAAAAAACTCGACTTCGAGCCGTTCAAGCCTGCCCGCGAGGGGTGCAGCTGTTATCTTGCGCACGATATCGGTGCGTATGACAGCTGTGCCCACCTGTGTCGGTACTGCTACGCCAACAGCAGCCCGCAGGCCGTGGCTGAGAACCGGCGGCGCCATGACCCTGCTTCGCCATTCCTGATAGGACATGCACAGGAAGGCGACATCATAACCTCTGCCAGACAGGTTTCCTGGGTCGACGGCCAGATGTCGCTCTTTTGAAATTACGACGGACGCAAGCGCACCGCACGGCGGAGTTTGGCCGAGCGGGCGCGCGGGTTGTTGTAACACTCTTCTTTTGAAGCCCGGATGCACTCTTGTGAGGATTCCCTGAAAATCTCTGCTTTTTCCAGATACCGGAAGCATTGCTTTACCATTCTGTCCTCGCCGGAATGAAAGGTGAGGATGGCCACTCGTCCGCCCGGCGCCAGGATATCCGGGAGCTTTTCGAGAAAATCGTAAAGTGCCTCGAATTCGGAGTTGACATCGATCCGGAGTGCCTGAAACACGCGCGCGCAGGATTTTTTCTGCGCATCCTCAAGCTCATGGCCTGAAAGTCCGCGGGAAAGAGAAGAATTTTGCACAGCCTGCGAGACGATGCCGCGCAGCTGGAAGGTGGTCTCGGGACTCTTATTCTGCCGCACAGCCTTTGCGATGGCGCGGGCGATGTCAGCGGCATACGGCTCATCGGCGTTGTCCGCCAGCATTCCCTCGATCTCGTCCCGGGACAATGAGGCCAGGCGCACGGATGCCGGCTCGCCCTTTTCCGGGTCAAACCGCAGGTCCAGCGGCCCGTCTGCCTTCCAGGAAAATCCACGCTCCGGGTTGTCGATCTGCATGGAAGACACGCCGAGATCTGCCAGCACGAAGTCAAATGGCCCGTACATCTCGCCGATCTTACCTGCGTTGCGGAAATTGTCGTGGAGCGGCGTGAAGATGTCATCGCTGTATCCGAGGTTCCGGAGACGCCTGGTAGTTTTCTGGATCTCGATGGGGTCGGCATCGACAGAATACAGGTGGCCGGCTCCGGAGAGCTTCTCCAGCATCTTCTGTGTGTGCCCGCCATATCCGAGCGTACAGTCCAGACCTTTTTTCCCGGGCGTGATATCCAGAAAATCCAGAATCTCCCGGACCATGATCGGAACATGGGTCCCCGCCGGGGTGCCGCCTTTTGCGAGAATATGCGCTGCGGCGTCTTTGTAGCGCCCGGGATTCAGTTCCTTGTATCTTTCCCGGAAAGCTTTCGGGTAGCGGCCGCTGTAGTGCGGCCGGCGCTGGTGTTTTTCATCTTCTGGCATGCGGTGTCACTCCTGTCTTGTTTTCAACAGTTTCTGCCCATCTTCTCTGAATGTCAAATGGAAATTCCCCGCCGACATTTCCTTAAACCCCGGAGAGGCTTTGTGTTATAATAAATCCAAATTTTAAGAAAGGAAGTGCAAAGCATGCTTGATAAAAAGGTAAGCAGACTGATAAACGAGCAGGTCACGAAAGAGTTCTACTCCGCATACCTGTATCTTGATTTCGCCAACTACTACTATGATCAGGGGCTTGACGGATTCGCCCACTGGTATGACATCCAGGCTCAGGAGGAGCGGGATCACGCCATGCTTATGAGAACTTATCTTCTCAACAACGGCGACAAGGTGAAGTTTGAAGAGGTTCCAAAGCCGGACAAAGAGTATAAGACGCCGCTTGATCCGCTGGAAGCGGGCCTTGCCCACGAGCAGGAAGTCACGGCACTGATTAACCGCATCTACCGCGCGGCAAAGGATGTGGACGATTTCCGCACCATGCAGTGCTTTGACTGGTTTGTCAAAGAGCAGGGAGAGGAAGAGAAGAACGCAGATGACCTGATCAAGAAGTACAAGCTGTTCGGCAGTGATCCGAAGGGACTGTACGCCTTGAACCAGGAACTTCTGGCGCGTGTCTATGCGGCGCCGACGCTGGTTCTGTGATCCGGCGCCAGGGCAAAGTAAACAGCAGATGCCGGATGACCTTTCCGGTCGGAATTAAAAGACAAAGATGTCTTTCGGGTGTGCCCCAGAAACACACCCGGAAGACTTTTTTTATTCCGCCATTGCATCCGGAAATTCAAGAATGTAGAATGGCACAGGTGTGTGCTACGAAAGCGGTGTCAAGCCGCTCTGGAGAAGAGAGGAGAAAGTATGGCAGCAAAGAGTTCGACAGTCCCGTCACAGGAGGAACTGCTTGACGAGGATTACACCTTCGAAAAAGTTCCGGCCGCGGCCAGAAAAGGATTTCTTCCGATGTTTTTCATCATGCTCGGATTCACCTTTTTCTCGGCCAGCATGTCAGTCGGAGCCAAACTGGGGAATGGCCTGGATCTGACAGGATTTGTTCTGTCGGTGCTGTTTGGCGGCATCATTCTGGCCGTCTACACGGGCACGCTCGGCTACATCGGGTCACAGACCGGCATGTCGTTTGACCTGCTCGCGCAGCGCTCGTTCGGACGGCGCGGTTCCTGGCTTCCATCTCTTATGATCGGGCTCACCCAGATCGGATGGTTCGGTGTGGGAGCAGCCATGTTCGCGGTTCCGGCGGCGGAAGTGCTTCATATCCCGGCACTTGTCCTGGTTCTCATCGCGGGGGCCTGCATGACGACATCTGCATATTTCGGCATCAAAGGAATGGAGATCGTCTCCTACATCTCAGTCCCGCTGATTGCTGTTCTCGGCATATATTCCATGACACCGTCCATCACACAGGGAGGCGGCATCGCGGCAATCTTCGCGAAAAATGCGGGAAGCCTGACTGTTTTTTCAGGAATCGGACTGGTCATCGGCTCCTTCGTCAGCGGAGGCACGGCGACTCCGAACTTCACGCGGTTTGCAAAGAGCAATGCGTCATCGGTTATTTCCACGGTTGTCGCATTCTTCATAGGTAATACGCTGATGTTTGCATTCGGCGCGGTGGGCGGTGCATTTACCGGGAAGGATGATATCTTTTATGTCATGATCGCGCAGGGGCTCACGATTCCGGCTCTGATCGTGCTGGGGGCCAATATCTGGACGACCAATGACAATGCGCTTTACACCGGGGCTCTCGGTTTCTCCAATATCACCCGTGTCCGCAAGAGACCGATGGTCATCGTCGCCGGCGTCATCGGAACAGCCGCGGCTCTGTGGCTGTACAACAATTTCACGTCCTGGCTCTCGTTCCTGAATGCCACGCTGCCGCCTGTCGGTGGTATTATTATCCTGGATTTCTTCATGAACCGCAGCCGGTACAAGGAAGGAAAGGTATATCTGGATGATGTGAACTGGGGAGCGATTGCGGGTGTCATCGCGGGTGCACTGGTCGGGAATTTCGTAAGCTTCGGAATCTCCAGCATCAATGCCATGGCCACGGCCTGCGTGATCTACGCAGTTTACACGAAACTGATACGCAGAAATTGAACCGGAGAGTGTTGAGAGTGCACAGGGAGGCCTGAAAATGCTGTTTCAAAACGCCTGTATCGAGAATGACAGATGTCTCAAAGATATTCGGATTCAGGACGGAAAGTTTAAGACGATCGCCGCAGGGCTCAAGCCGGAGGCGGGCGAGGAAGCGATTGATCTTGGCGGGAAACTGGTGCTGCCGCCATTTGTCGAGAGTCATGTGCACCTGGACGCATGCCTGACGGCAGGGGATCCGTGCTGGAACATGTCCGGCACCCTCTTCGAGGGCATTGAGTGCTGGGGAAAGCGCAAGGACAAGCTGAATGCACAGGACATCCGGGACCGGGTGCGCCGCTGCGTGAAGCTGTACGCGGCACACGGCTGTCAGTTCATCCGGACACATGTGGATGTGACGGATCCGAACCTGACGGCGATGAAGACGATCCTGGACATGAAGGATGAGCTCGCGGATCTGGCGGAGATTCAGGTCGTCGCATTCCCGCAGGACGGCATTCTGTCGTTTCCAAACGGCAGGGATCTGATGAAGGAAGCGGTGAAAATGGGCGCGGACGTCGTCGGCGCCATTCCGCACTATGAGTTTACGCGGGAATACAGTGTCGAGTCGCTGAACTTCGCCATGAAGCTGGCGGCGGACAACGACCGACTGGTTGACGTGCACTGCGACGAAATCGACGATGAGGCTTCCCGCGGCCTTGAGACTCTGGCCTGTCGGGCGCTGGAGATGGGGATGTACGACAAAGTGACGGCGAGTCACACGACGGCCATGCATTCCTATAACAATGCCTATGTGCTGAAGCTTATGCGCCTGTTGAAGCTCTCCCGCATCAATTTCGTGTCCAATCCGCTGGTGAACATTCATCTGGGCGGCCGCGCGGACACCTATCCGATGCGCCGCGGCGTGACGCGGATCAGGGAACTCACCGAAAACGGACTGAACGTATCCTTCGGCAATGACGATATCTTTGACCCGTGGTATCCGATGGGCAACGGCAACATGCGGGATGTGGTCTATCAGGGGCTCAACATCAGTCACATGATGGGCTATGAAGACATCTGCGGAGGCTATAAATTCGTCACGGAGAATGCCGCAAAAACCCTTCACATCACGGATCACTACGGCGTCCAGGAGGGCAAGCCAGCCAATATGATTGTGCTTGATGCGCCGGATTATTATGACGCACTGAACAACGACAGTGCGCTTTTGTACTCGGTGCGCGCCGGAAAGGTCATCGTCAGGGGGCATGCGGCAAAAACCGAAGTGCTTGTCTGAGAAGAGACACACTGCCGGCGCCGGAGGTCAGAAGACTCTCTGGCGCCGACTTTTTAGTTCGTCAGAGAGAGGTACAGGATGTGCATGTCCTTGTAGCTTCCGTCCCGCACCTGGAATCCCCCCGGGATCACGCCGATCTCCCGGAAACCGCACCGCGCGTACAGATGCCTCGCGTGGATGTTGGAGTCGACGACGCCGTTAAAGATCATGTAGCGGTAATGCTGGTTTCTGGCGGTTTGTATGCTGTCAAGGACGAGTTTCTCACCCAGATGCCTGCCTCGGTGCGCCGCATCCACGAGGTAAGTGGCGTTGGCTCCGCTGCTGCATCGCCCCGGTATGTTCGGATGAAGGATGTAAAGCCCGAGGACGTGTCCGTCGGGTGAAGCGGCCACCGTACACACTGTGTCCGCATCTGAGATCATGCGGGTGAATTCGCCGGCACTTATGTGCCTGGTGTATGGAAAAGAGCCGCCCTCATCGACCACTTCGTTCCAGATGGCGATGGCTTCCGGAATGTCATGCGGCGCGGCAGGGCGCAGGGTTACGGAAAGTTCAGACATAAGCAGACCTTTCTTCAGGAGCTTTTTGTTCAGTATACTGTAGGAGAATGAAAAATGGAATTCGTATTTGCTGAAAGAGAGGACACGGAGGAGATCCTTGCCTTTATCCGGGAACTCGCCGATTACGAGAAGATGCTGGATCAGGTCGTGGCGGATGTCCCGACGCTGGAGCACTGGCTTTTTGATCTGAAGAAGGCTGAGGTCATCTTCGCCGTTGAAGATGGGGTGAAAGTGGGATTCGCGCTGTTCTTCCACAATTTCTCGACATTTCTGGGACGCGCCGGTATCTATCTGGAAGATCTGTACGTGAAGCGCGAGTACAGAGGTAAAGGGTACGGGAAAGCTCTTCTGACGCAGCTGGCGCGCATCGCGGTGGAAAGAGGATGCGGGCGGCTCGAGTGGTGGTGCCTTGACTGGAACGAGCCGAGCATAGAGTTTTACAAGTCCATGGGCGCCGTGCCGATGGACGACTGGACGGTGTACCGCATCGCCGGGAAGACGCTGCAGAAGCTCGGGACATCCGGTCCAGAAGAAACAGAAAAATAAACTGACCTGGACCGCGGGCAGAGAGCAGGAAACAGACTGCTATCTGCCTGCTTTTTTCTGTGATTGCGCCAGATCCATGAAATCTGTCATCATGTCCGTGATGATCTTGTCCTTGTGCCAGACCAGCGTAAAGTCCTGCTGCAGTGGGCGACCGGAAACCGGGATCTCGATGAGACTGCCCTCCGAGAGACTTTTTTCTGCCACCATCAGCGGAAGCACGGCGATGCCAAGTCCTGTCTTTGCTGCGCTCAGGATTGCCTCCCAGCTTCCGGATTCCCAGACTGGCCTGCACGCAAGCCCTTCTTTGGCGAGAGCTTCATCGATGATCATACGGGTTCCGGAGCCTTTCTCGCGAAGCAGCAGCGGCGAGGAACAAAGCTTCTTGTCTGTGAGCAGATCCGGAAACTGCCGGCGGGCCGGGACGGAGCAGCAGGCGACGAGCCGGTCAGAGAGGATGACCCTGGAAAGAAGCGCGGCATTATGAACCGGAATCTCACAGATCGCCAGATCCAGCGTGTTCGTCAGGAGTTTCTGCTCCAGGGCAAGAGATGCCTGCGTGGTGACGTACACCTTTGCGTCCGGATACCGGATGCGGAACTGACCGATGAGCTGCGGCATGAGAAAGGCGCCGCTGCTCACACTGGCACCCACGCGCAGGCTGCCCGCGGCACCGTCGCGCATGGCGGAGGATGCGTCATCTACCAGCGCGCAGATGCGGGTGGCATATTCCAGGAACTGCTCTCCTTTTTCTGTCAGGTACAGATGACGGTTCAGCCTCTCGAAAAGTCTGACACCATATTCCTCCTCGAGCTCGCGGATTGCGACACTCACCGCCGGCTGGGAAATAAATAGTTTTCTGGCGGCCTCGGAAACGCTGTTTCCGCATGCGGTCACCTGAAGGAATATTTTGAGATTGCGGATCGTCATATCTGACTTCCTCCTGTTATGTATAAAATACCACAATTAGAAAATACGAACAATACATTATATATAACTTATGAAAAATATAACACAATAGTATTTTACATATAAACAGCTTCCGGTATATTCTTAAGACGACAGGACAGAATAATCGGGATTATCCGAGAATTAAAAAGAAGGAAGGGTATGTCGGACACGAAAGAAAAGCGCGAGCTGAGTCTGCCGGTGAGACTCCGGAAACTGTTTTTTTCCACCTTGTATCTGAGCACATTCACATTCGGCGGTGGATACGTGATTGTCTCGCTCCTCAAGAAAAAATTTGTCGACGAGCTGCACTGGATCGATGAGAATGAGATGCTGGATCTTGTGGCAATTGCTCAGTCGGCACCGGGCGCCATTGCCGTCAATGGCGCGATTGTGGTCGGATTCAAGATCGCCGGGGCAGCGGGCATTCTCGTCTCGGTGCTGGGGGCTGTTCTGCCCCCATTTGTCATCCTTACGGTTGTGTCGTTCTTTTATTCGGCGTTCAAGGAGAATTTCGCGGTGCAGGCGATGCTGTACGGTATGAAAGCCGGTGTGTCGGCCGTCATTGTGGATGTGGTATTTGATATGGCCTCCGGGATCGTGAAGGGGCGCGACGCGCTGCTTATCACTATTATGATCGCATCATTTGCCGCCAATTATTTTCTGAATGTGAATGTGGTCTGGATTATTCTGGTCACAGCCGGAACCGGCGCCCTGATCACGGTCATCAGGAACCGCAGAGGAAAAGGAGACGAGAAATGACGTACATTGAACTGTTTCTTGCATTTCTGCACATCGGAGCCTTTTCTTTCGGAGGCGGCTATGCGGCTATGCCGCTTATTCAGGAACAGGTGATCGATAAATATCACTGGATGACGATAGAGGACTTCACGGATCTGGTGACGATCTCGCAGATGACACCGGGACCGATCGCCGTGAACGCTGCGACATTCGTGGGCACACAGATCGCGGGGGTTCTCGGCGCAGTGATGGCGACAGTCGGCGTGTGCCTGCCTTCGTGCATTTTTGTGTCCGTACTCGCCTGGCTGTATGTGCGCTACCGGAATCTGAGCGTCATGAAGGGCGTCCTGGCCTGCCTGCGCCCGGCCGTGACGTCGATGATCTTCGCGGCAGGGCTTATGATCCTGATACCGGCGCTGTTCCCCGACGGCATCGCGGCAGGAGCCGAAAGCTTTCAGGTCCGCCAGCTGATTTACTTTTCCGCGGCACTGCTGTGCCTGAGGCGCTTTAAGATCGGCCCGATCAAGGTGATGATCGGCTGCGGCGCGGCAGAGCTGCTTGTCCGGCTGGCGATGATGGGACTTGTCAGGTGAAGACAGCCGGATGACCCGAAGCGCAGAGCGTCAATGTATCCCGCGCGTAAAATCTGATATAATATCTGACAGGAAAGCAATACAGAGAAGTGATTGTGTGGCGGTTTTCTGAAACAGACAGACGACCGCCGGAAAGGGAACAGCCATGATCGAAGAGGAACTGGTTAAGTCCATGCCCAGGCTTGGGTTCGGTCTGATGCGTCTGCCGAGAGCGGATGTGGAAAAGGATACGATTGATATCGCAAAGACATGTCAGATGGTTGATGCGTTTCTGGCCGCCGGAGGGAAGTATTTTGACAGCGCCTATGTGTACAACGGAAGTGAGGCGGCGGCGAAGGCGGCGCTCACGAGCCGCTATCCCCGGGACAGCTACTACATCACGTCCAAGCTGAATGTCAACGCGAAGGGGATCACGGATGAGGCGAAGGCAAAGGCGGAATTTGAAGAATCGCTCTCGCGCGAAGGTGTGGAGTACATTGACTTCTATCTTCTTCACGCGCTCAGCAGCCGCAGTCTTCCGAAGTTCGACGCGTGGCATCTTTGGGATTTTGTGAGGGATTTGAAGGCACAGGGGAAGATCCGCCACTATGGATTTTCTTTCCACGACAAGGCCGAGGTGCTTGACAGAATTCTGACGGAACACCCGGACGTGGAATTCGTCCAGCTGCAGCTGAACTATGCGGACTGGGAAAGCCCGTCGGTGCAGAGCCGGCTGTGTTACGAGACGGCAAGAAAACACGGCAAGCCGATTGTCGTGATGGAACCGGTCAAGGGCGGAACCCTGGCAGATCCGCCGGAAGCGGTAAAAGAGCTGCTGCACAGGGCCAACCCGAGCGCGTCATACGCTTCCTGGGCGATCCGTTTTGTCGCGTCACTGCCTGGCATTCTGACCGTGCTTTCCGGTATGTCGGATATGCAGCAGATGGACGACAATCTTTCTTATATGAGAGATTTCAAACCGCTGACGGAAGAAGAACAAGGTGTCATCCAAAAAGCGCAGAAGATTCTGAGTGAGATTGAGCAGATCCCGTGCACCGGATGCCATTACTGCACCGGCGGCTGCCCGGAACACATCAATATTCCGGATGTTTTCTCGGCGATGAACTGGAAGCTGATCTATGGAAATGAGAGGCGCGCTGAGAGCAGCTATAAAAACTGCACAGGCAACGGCCACGGAGGCGCTCCTGACTGCATTCACTGTGGCCAGTGCGAGATTCAGTGCCCGCAGAAGATACATATCCGCGACTGGATGGACCGCATCGCGAAGGAACTTGCCTGACAGAAGACTTGAATAAAGGGGAGAAGGATTTTGAAGCTTCTATATCTGGATACCGGTATGGGGGCGGCCGGCGATATGCTGGGGGCCGCTCTGCTGGAGCTGCTTCCCGCAGGTGAGCGGCAGGAGGTCCTGGAGCAGATCAACGGATGCGGCCTGGAAGGCGTGCACTCTGAGACGGAAACTGTCTTCCGGTGCGGCATACAGGGCACGCTGCTGCACGTCACAGTCTGCGGCAACCAGGAAGAGGGCGAAGAGGTGCCGGAGGAGGGGCAGCATGAGCACGCCCATCACCACGGCAGGCACATGGAAGACATCATCTGCCTCGTCGATTCTCTGCGTCTGCCCGAAGCGGTAAAGAAGGACGTGAAGGCGGTCTATCAGCGGATTGCCGCCGCCGAAGCCAAGGTACACGGGGTGGACGTCGGAGAAGTTCACTTTCACGAGGTCGGAATGCTGGATGCCCTCGCGGATGTCATCACCGTCAGCCTGCTCGTCCGTCGTCTCGCTCCGGATAAGATCTGTGCCGGGACGGTCACCACAGGATTTGGCAGTGTGCGCTGCATGCACGGGATCCTTCCGGTTCCGGCTCCTGCGACCGAAAAACTGCTCGAGGGGATACCGGTCCGGGCGGGTTCCATAGAAGGAGAGCTCTGCACGCCGACCGGCGCGGCGCTCCTGGGGTATTTTGTGGATACATTCGGCCCTATGCCGTCAATGATTGTCGACAGGTCCGGATATGGCTGCGGCAGGAAGGAATTCCCGAGAGCCAACTGTGTTCGCGCACTGTTTGGACGGGCAGTGGAACAAGAGAAACCGCAGGCAGAGATTCTCTGCGTCAACTGCAATGTCGATGACATGACGCCGGAGGATATCGCCGCTGCCGCGAAGAAAATAGCGGAAGCCGGTGCGGCGGAAGTCTTCACCACGCAGATCGGTATGAAGAAGGGACGGCCGGGGATTTTGATCACGGCGTTCTGTGCTCCGGAGCGGGAAGAGGCGGTTGAGGCTGCCTTTTTTGCGCACACATCAACGATCGGCCTGCGAGTGTTCCCGCAGACCGGATACCGCATGAGAAGCAGGACTGAAGAGCGTCAAACGGCGGCAGGAACGGTGCACGTCAAGGAGAGTACCGGATTTGGCCAGACACGCCGCAAGGCGGACTACGATGATGCCGCCATGATGGCTGAGGAGAAAGATATCAGCCTGCGCGAGGCCAGAGAGATAATCATGGCACAGGAAGAACGGATATGAAAGTTACGATTCAGGATATCGCGCAGCTCGCCGGTGTTTCGCGGGGGACGGTAGACCGTGCGATCAACCACAGAGGCCGCATCAGCCCGGAGGCAGAGGAAAAAATTCTGCAGGCGGCAAAACAACTGGGATATGTCCACAGGACGCGGCGCACGAAAACGGTAGACGGGGCCAGAAAGGGCCTTATCCGGATCGGCGTGATCACACAGCTTGGCAGTGCTCCATTCATGGTTGACGTGAACAAGGGGATACGGGACTGCGAGGCGGAGCTCAAGGGCATGGACATCGAACTTCTCATCCGCGCCAGCGACAGAGTGGATGCGGACGAGCAGGTGCAGATGCTCGGGGAGCTTGCGGACGAGAAGGTGGAAGGGATCGCGATCATGCCGGTGGATAAAGAGAGAGTGCGCCGCAAGATGAACGAGGTGATCCAGACGAAGGGGATTCCGATGGTTACATTTAACACGGATATCCTCGGGACGGACCGGGCCTGCTTTGTCGGAATGGACAACCGCAAGAGCGGACGGACAGCCGCAGGGCTGATGGCAATGCTGATGCACGGAAGCGGGAAAGTTCTGATCATCACGGGACATTTCGGGAGTGCTGCGGCCAACCGGCGCGTTGAGGGCTTCGTGAGTGAGGCGAAGCGCTCCTTTCCGCAGATGGAAACCAGCGGCGTGAGCATGAGTTTCGACGACAGTGAAGAAGTTCGCAGCATCATTGACAACGCGATGCGCGAAACGTCTGGGATCTCCGGCATTCTTGTGGTGTCGAGCGGCCAGAAGGGCATCGGTGAGGCATTCTCCGATCTGGGCATCACGGATCACCGGCCATATGTGATCATCTATGATCAGACGGCAGGCAATGAGAAGCTGCTCCGGGAGGATGTGGCTGACTTTATCATCGACCAGAACGGCTATATGCAGGGGCGGGAGGCACTCCGGATTCTGGCGGCACTGGTAAAGGACGGAAAGAAGCCGGAGAAAGAACATTTTTACACGCAGATCAACATTAAAACAAAGTACAATCTCTGAGATGAAGATGTATGCTCTAAGTGACTTCTTAATCATGGTTTTTGTCATGGTTAGTGAGGCAGTCACTTGGAGCATTTTCATTTCAGGAGGTACAGCCGCCGAACCCCACTCAAAGCGGCAGATAAACCGGCGGATAAGCGTCGAAAGTAAAACAAAGGCGGTGAGAAATTGTAAAATGGGCAAGGTGCTATTAGTAGAAGATAATACAAGTGCTGTAAAGTATATTGTGCGCTATATTGGCAATATATCTGCCGAGCTTGAGGTACATTCAGTTTCAGAGGCCGGAGAAGCCCTGCAGTACGCAAAAGCGAACGATGTTTCCCTGTTTATCCTCGACATTCAGTTAGAGGACTATAAAGGAACCAGTTTAGCAAAGCAGCTCCGCGAACTGCCGGAATATAAATATACGCCGATCATTTTTGAAACGGCATTGGCAGGAGAAGAACTTTCAACTTATCGAAATGTGAAGTGTTACAGTTTTCTTATAAAACCATTTGGCGAAGAAGAATTTGCGGCGGCATTTCGTGACGCGCTGGGATTATCTAAGCAGATGAACCAACAAGCCAAAACCATCCAGATTGAGCAAAAACAGTTTATTCTAGAATATGCCGTACAGGATATTGCCTATATCGAAGCCTTTGGGAAAAAACTTGTGATCCATACCATCAGCCGTCTGTCTGGTATCAAAGAAGATACGATTTCCGGGTACACTTTGTCTGGACTGTTGGCGCTGCTTGATGACCCGGCATTTGTTCAGTGCCATAAGAGCTATGTTGTGAATAAATCTCATATCGTAAAAATAGATAAATCCGGTCGGAAGATTTTTCTGAAAGGATTTGCAGATATAATCCCCATCGGAAATAAATATCAGGCCGAATTATGGGGATAAGCATGGACTTTTTAATGAATCTGATACAGTTAGGGTTGGATGCAGGAATATTGGCGCTTTGCTGCGAAGTCGTTTTCCGGCAAAGGGCAGAAATGAAGGCAAAAGATTTTTTTATTTTTCCCATTCTTCTTGTACTTTGTGTTGTGCCGAGAGTGAATTTCTCCATCGGTACAAGTATGACGGCATCTTTTCGCAGTGAAGGCTTTGAAATGTTGCCGGCAGACAATATTGTTGGATTGCTGTTTTTGATTTTTGCAGTATTGTTGTTGAACAGCATTTTCTGCGGCTCCAAATCCAGCGGAACGGTTTTTTGCGGTACAATGGCGGCCTTCTCCATTTTTCTGTTTGTCAAATGCCTGTGCGCGGTTCTATTTGCTGCCTGCGGAGCTACGGATGATTTGCTCATGCTAGGCAGCCGTATAGCGGCGTTGTGCCTTATGATCGTGCTGGGGTTTACTCCGTTTTTTGGTTTGCTCCATCAACTTGTCCAAAGAAGCGATTTCACAATTTTGGTTGTATCTGCCAACATCGCGGTGCTTCTCATGGCAGTGCTCTCTATTCTCTCTTTTGAAGTGGATCGAATTCTTACTCATTTGTGGGTGATTATCATTTTAATTCTTGCAGTGCTGCTGCTGGACAGTATATTACTGTTCCTACATCAGCGTCGAACGCAGGAGCAAAAGCGAATCCACATGATTGAGCAGTATATACCCATTGTAGAAGAATTAATCTCACAGGTCAGGGCAAGGCAGCATGAATTTAATAACCGGCTGATGGCGATAGAAGCTGCTGTTGCCTCTGCTGATACTTTAGAAGAAGCCCGGAAAGAGGTGACGACTCTTACAGGAAGTATTGGAATCAGTCTTAATGACCGGGAACTGCTCTCATGTGACAGCAAAATGATTGCCGGGATGCTGTTTGGCAAAATAAAGCAGGCAGAAGCGGCAAATCTTCACATAGAATTATCCTTACACGGTCTTTTCAAGAAAACCGTCACCCCGGAAACAGAATGGATCGAGGCCATTGGAATTTTATTGGATAATGCAATTGAGGCTTCACCGAAAGGAAGTACAATTTTTTTATCCAGTAAGAAACAGGGCGGCTTTCTGGAATTGACAGTTTCCAATCCAGCTCCGCCGCTGTCAAATACTGAATTTATGGCCTTGTTTGGAAAAGGCGTAACAACAAAGGCAAGTCGGGACGGCCACGGCTTTGGACTGTATAACATCCTGCGCATAACGGAACGGTATCATGGGAAAATCCTGACCCGCAACGAATCCATTTTGAATGAAAATTATGTTGTCTTTGGCATACTCATGCCATAAGAAAAGGGTATGAACGAGGGTTTTAAGGGAACGAAATTTATCTTGTTCCCTTAAAACCCTCTCTTGTTTCCAGCCTGTTGAAGCACCTGAAAGAGCTCGATACACTGGAAAAAAGCGAAGAAAGGGATGAATGAAATATGATAGACCTTGTGAGAAATGAGTGGAAAAAAGTTTTTCTGCCGGTGCTATTGACAACGGTTCTTCTGGCAATCGTCATGAGCGTGCTGTCCTGCACAATTTATCAGAACTATGCGCTGCAATACGATTTAGAGGCATGGGAAGTTGGAACAGAACTGTTTTCTCTGCTTTATCCGCTGTTTGTTGTGGTGCCGCTATGCTGGAATTTGTATTATGAGCGCAAAAACAACTTCCTGCTCTATGTCATGCCGAGGGTGAAAATCAAGAAGTACCTGACTGCCAAATGGATTGCGTATGCGGTGGGAACCCTTTGTATCATTGTGATCCCTTATATACTGTCAGCGGTGTTTGCCCTCTATGTGAAAGCGCCAGTGGTTCCTCGCGTTGAAAATTCGTTTATCCATATATTCCAGAACGCATTTACAAAGACCCCGCTGCTATATGCAGTTGCCCTGTCCTTTTGGAGAGGCATAGTCAGCCTGCTGGTAATGACATTTGGATTTGTACTCGCTTTATACTGCAAAAACATTTTTGTAATCCTTACCGGGCCGTTTATGTATTCCATTTTAGAGAATTTTGTCCTGTCTATTCTCCGATTGGAGAAATACCGGCTGGTTGTATCTTTTGATCCCACAACAGTCAGTCCACAGACCGTGTCAATTACCTCTTTCCTCGTTGGCCCAATCGTTTTAGGCGTTGTGGTCGGCCTGACAGCTTTTCTTCTTTCTAAGAAAAATGCCATCGTATCCATTTAGGAGTCCATTATGATTGCGCTTATCAGGAAAAATCTCCGTTTGTTGGGATATGGAAAGTTGCTTGTCCTATTCGCCGGATGTATGCTTTTTTCCATCAGCGGAAGATTGAACGGAGGAATTACTTTCGAGCAGCACATCGTATCGGCGGTATCAGACCATTACTATTTGACTTATTATGTGTTGCCGATTGTACTGTTGAGCTGCTTTTCCTTTATTGATGACGATGGAGAGCCGGTAATCTTACGGTTCCAAAGCTACCATTCCTATTTCCTGAAAAAATGGGCAGGTGTCGGTTCGTTTGCGGCTATTCTGATGGCCGTTCAAACAGGGGCAATTCTTCTGTCTGGCATTGGATTACCTTTAGGCAACGAATGGAACCTAGCTGCGGGTGCAACGGAAGCCGAGTTGTTTTCTATTCTGGAACAGCTTTTTGCCAGTCCCTTGCAGGCGTTTGTCTGCTTTACCCTCTATCAGCTTATTGGAAGTTGGCTGATATTTGGAATCTGTATGTGGATTGGGCATTTCGCCGGAAGAAAGTGGAGAGTCCGGATCGTAGTGGCTCTTTATATCCTCTCAGCTGTGTGGATCAAACTTCCGGCAATTCAAAATATTCCGCTGACGGGTTTTAATCATTTGCTGATTTTGCACCACAATTTGGGCTTGCCCCATCGTTTCGAGATAACCATTTTTACCTTGCTGCTCATTGTTTTGATAATTACTATATCTATTCGGTTTGCGTGGCGGGGACAGTTGCCGCATATACAGTTATCCCGCCGCGGTATAGCTGGCTACTATTTCCACGCGCTCATGATTCCTCGCAATCTGCTGATTCTTTTGGGTGTTGTGTTGGGAGTTTCGATTTACAAAGGATTAGGCAATGGCACCGCCCGATCAGGTTTGGAATGGATTTATGCCCTGTTTGCAGGGCATGGAACCGGATATTTTCAAGTTTTACCTTTTCTTGAACTGCTGATTACCAGCGGTGCGCCCCTTTACCTGCTTGCCGCTTTTGTGGAGCAAACAGTGAACGGGCAATCTATATTTGTTTCTGTGCGCTCGAAGGGCCGCAGGCATTTGATGAAGGGCATTTTATCGGTTAGTATAAAGTTTCTCATGGTATATGCATTTTTTTGGCTTATGGCAGGCCTTATAGGGGCATCCCTATTCAGCACTGGATTAACAATCGTTTCTTTCAGGTGCCTGCTCTATGCGGTTTTGATAAATTGCCTTGATATATTGGCGCAATATCTGATTATGCTCGGCATTTACATTGCCACAAGGCAGGTTACAATCGGTTTCCTTGTGTTAGTGGCGGGAAATCTGCTCTGTATCCTTCCGGGGAATTGGGCAGCTTATTCGCCCTTTGGCCTTTCCAGCCTGACAAAAATTTCTGTTGTGGAACCGGGAATTGGAATTTCGGCTGTGTCCGCCTTTGGCATAGAGACCGCTATTTCAACGCTGATGATTGCAGGAATCCTTATGTGGGGCTACAAGAAAATATTGAATTAGGAGGATAGAATATGAGTTCATATATTGAAGTAAAAAATGTATCAAAAAGTTTTGGCGGCAGGGCAATTCTTCAGAATGTTTCTCTGTTCGTAGAACAGGGAACAACGGTTGGTCTGGTTGGCGCTAACGGCAGCGGAAAGTCGGTGCTGTTCAAGATTATATGCGGCTTTGAGAAGCCAGATCAGGGCAGCGTATATGTGCGCGGCAGGCAGCTTGGGAAAAATGGCCGTGACTTCCCCGCAGACATGGGTGTATTTATCAATTCTCCCGGTTTTATCGGTATTTACAGCGGTTTTCAAAACCTGAAATTCCTTGCGGATATTCAAGGAAAAATTGGAGAAAAAGAAATCCGGCAGGCCATGAGCAAAGTGGGGCTTGACCCCGATAATAAAACGAAAGTAGACAATTATTCTCTTGGTATGAAGCAGAAATTGGGGCTTGCACAGGCGATTATGGAAGGGCAGGATATTCTGATCTTGGATGAGCCTTTTAACGCACTGGACTACAAAACCTACGAGGATGTAAAAACCATCATCCGTATGCTGAAAGCGGAAGGCAAGACCATTTTTCTGACTTCACACCATTTCAAGGACATAGAACAACTTTGCGATCAGGTGTACTCGATTGAAGATTGCAGACTAATTCCGATTACGGAGGTAAGTGCTGCCCGATATAGAGAGATGGAATAACCGAATAAGAAAGTTAACTGCCGGACGACGGCAAAGAAAAAAGCGGTCGTCCAGCAGACAATCGTCATGCCCCAAATTCGACCCACGGCGGCAGACGGTTTATTTGCCGAACAAGTCGCTGTGCGACCCGGTGCGGGCCAGCGTCAGAACCAGCACATCATCCTCGATACGGTAAATGAGCAACCAGTCCGGGAGAATGTGACATTCCCGATGACCCACCCAATCGCCAGTCAGATCGTGATCGCGGTTTTTATCCGGCAGTGGTTCACCCATCGCCAGCAGCGCCACAACCTGCTCCAGTAATTCGATTTTCAGGCCTCGCTTGATTGCCCGCTTATAGTCCTTTTTGAAAGCTGTCGTGTACTTGACGGTGTACTTTGTTTTCCTCATTTTTTCAAGTCGGCAAACAACTCGTCAAGGTCATTATAGCCCTTTACAGACGGGTCTTTCGCAATCCTTTCCGCTTCCAGCATGGCAGCAATCGTTTCCTT
>DGVL01000121.1:815-4117 GCA_002394965.1 Lachnospira sp. UBA4285 | reverse complement strand
TTCTTTGCGTTTAATCCGCCTTTAATTCTTGCCATTTCTCAAATCCTCCTGTCAGCCTTCTCCGATCAAAGATACGGCATGATCTTCTTCATCGTCTTAACGTTCGTAGCATCGGTCATCGCTGCGTGACGTAAATTTCTCTTTCTCTTCGTGGACTTCTTGGTGAGAATATGGCTCTTGAACGCCTTCATCCTCTTGAGCTTACCGGTACCGGTCATCTTGAAGCGCTTGGCTGCTGCTCTTTTTGTCTTTACCTTTGGCATAATAATCCTCCTGCTTGCTATTATTCTAACGGTTCCTGCTTTTTCTTCTTTCCGGAGTCTTTGCTTTTCGCCGCTAAAAACAATGACATACTTCTGCCTTCCATCTTCGGGGGCTTTACGACCTCACTGATGTCGCTGAGCCTGTCGGCAAAGTCCGTGAGGATGTGCATGTTGTCATTCACATGCGCCATCTCTCTGCCGCGGAAACGAAGCGTCACCTTCACGCGGTTTCCCTTTTCGAGGAACTTGCGCGCATTGCCGGCCTTGGTGTTCAGGTCGTTGGTGTCGATGTTGACGGAAAGGCGTACCTCCTTCACCTCAACAACTTTGCGGTTCTTGCGTGCTTCCTTTTCCTTACGGGTCATCTCATAGCGGAACTTCCCGTAGTCGATCAGCTTGCACACCGGAGGCTTCGCGAGCGGTGCAACCTTCACAAGATCGACGCCTTCCTCTTCTGCCAGCTGCATGGCCTCCGCCGGAGACATCAGGCCAAGCTGCTGCCCGGCTGTTCCGATGACACGGATCTGCGGATCCCGGATATCCCCATTAATCTGAGTTCCCTTCCTGTCGTCTCTCTTACCGTAATTGTCGCCCGTAATCGTATTCTCCTCCTGCAAGAAAAGCAAAAAAATAGGATGAACGCGAGTTCATCCACATCATGACAGATGCCGCCTGTGCGGCAAGTCCGGATATCAACGCCAAGTCACCGGTGCGGCTTCTACTCCGCAGTTATAGGTGCTCAGGTGAGAGTGGATGACTCTGCTTCGTTTTCATAACAAATAGATATTAGCAGAGTCATCCACACCTGTCAAGGAAAATTATTTCTTTGCCTCTCCGGAATCTTCTGATGGTGATTATCGAACCGCTGCTCGCCTGACATAATGAACGTAGCGGTACGTCACGTCAAAATACGTCTTTTCCTCGCTCACCCGCGCCACTTCCCACTCCGGGTCAGCGTCCAGGTCCGGCATAAAGGCATCCGCATCATAGCAGTAATCAATGCGGGTGATGTCTGCCTGCGTGCAGTACGGCAGAAACTCCCGGTAGATGTCCGCTCCGCCGGCGACGTATACATCGGATTCCGGAAGGTCGCTGACCAGATCTCTTGCCTCCTGCACCGAGTGAACCACCGCCGCATCTTTCACGCGCAGATTCCGGTCGCGTGACAAGATGATGTTGTCGCGCCCGGAAAGCGCCAGGCCGTTCGGGAACGTAGCGAGCGTCCGGCGGCCTACGATGATCGCTTTCCCAAGCGTCTCTTCCCGGAAGAACTTCTGGTCCTCCGGGATCTTCACGAGCAGCTGACCGTTACGGCCGATGCCCCAGTTTTTATCCGCAGCCGCAATAAGTATCATACGATTATCCTGTCTTTCCTGAAAGAAGCCCGGCTACACGCGCCGACACATTCGCCTGCACATAGATGCCGTCTTCTCTGTACTCTTCCTTTAAAATCTCTCCGCCGCCGGCGCGAATCTGGTTCACAAGCCCTGTCCGGCTGTACGGAATGACGCAGTCGATGTGCACCCGGAGCGCACGGACAAGTCTCTCCAGACTTGTAAGAAAGTCTGCAACGCCTTCTCCCGTCGCCGCCGAGATGAATATGGCCGCATCAGATCGCGGATCTGTTCT
Source organism: Lachnospira sp. UBA4285 (assembly GCA_002394965.1). Lineage (GTDB taxonomy): Bacteria > Bacillota > Clostridia > Lachnospirales > Lachnospiraceae > UBA4285. Next base: position 2,225 of record DGVL01000121.1, on the reverse strand, counting down.
GTGCGGCCTTTCTTTTCCGGGCACGCAGTCGCATTTGTTAAACAGCGTGATAACCGGCTTTCCGGAGACTCCGAGGTCACGAAGCGTCCGGTACACCACGTCCATGTGCAGGTCTGCTTCCGGATCGGTGACGTCCACCACATGGATCAGAAAGTCCGCGTAGCGCGCCTCTTCCAGTGTGCTCTTGAAGGCCTCGATGAGGTGGTGGGGCAGCTTGCTGATAAATCCGACTGTATCGGTCAGAAGAAGCTTTTCGCCGTCGGGAAGCGTGAGGCGTCTTGTCGTCGGATCAAGCGTGGCAAAAAGCTTGTCCTCCGACAGCACACCGGCACCCGTCAGTCGGTTCAGAAGCGTCGATTTCCCCGCATTGGTATAGCCCACGATGGCTGCCGTGAGCATTCCGGCGCCCTCCCGCTTTGCACGGGTCAGCTCCCGGTGCGCTTCAATCTCTTTCAGTTCCCGGGAGAGCCGGGCGAGCCGGTCGCGGATCACGCGCCGGTCTGTCTCCAGCTTCTTTTCGCCTGGGCCTCTCGTGCCGATACCGCCGCCAAGACGCGACATAGAAGTTCCGAAACCTGCCAGGCGGGTCAGCCGGTATTTTAACTGCGCGCACTCCACCTGAACCTTTCCTTCGCGGCTCGTCGCGTGCGCGGCGAATATATCCAGGATCAGAATCGTCCGGTCGATGACCTTGCAGTCCAGCGCGTCTTCCAGATTCCGCATCTGGGCGGGGGAAAGCTCATCGTCGGCGATGACTCCCGTAGCTCCTGTCTCCTCGATCTGTTTGCGCAATTCGTCTATCTTGCCGCTGCCAAGGTATGTTCCCGGGTCCGGTGCCGGGCGCAGCTGCAAAAGCTGCCCCGTTACGGCAGCGCCTGCCGTCTTCAGCAGGCTCGCCAGTTCTTCCAGCGAGTGCAGTACGGCGGGCGTTTCGTCCGGGGCAGCAGCGATCAGTATGAATTTTTCCTTCTGTCCGGCTGTTTCGTATGACAACTTACAGCAGTTCCTCCAGATTCCTGCGGATGCAGGCAAGAAATTCTTCCGTCCCGCAGGTATGCGGATCCGGCCTCGTCGTGATGAGAGCGAGATCTTTGGTCATGTCGCCGCTCTCGATCGTCTGAATGCAGGCTTTTTCAAGCTTGTCCGCGAACACGCCGAGTTCCGGCGTTCCGTCCAGCTCGCCCCTCTTTCGCAGCGCGCCGCTCCAGGCAAAGATTGTCGCCAGCGGGTTGGTAGAGGTCGGCTCACCCTTCAGATATTTGTAGTAGTGGCGCTGCACGGTGCCATGTGCAGCTTCGTACTCGTACTTGCCGTCGGGGGAGACAAGAACCGAGGTCATCATGGAAAGAGAACCGAAGGCGGTGGCAACCATATCACTCATGACATCGCCGTCGTAGTTCTTGCAGGCCC
>DGVL01000121.1:0-772 GCA_002394965.1 Lachnospira sp. UBA4285 | reverse complement strand
TCTTGCAGGCCCAGATGAAGCCGCCGTGGCTGCGGATGACGCGCGCGACCGCGTCGTCGATCAGCGTGTAGAAATATGTGATACCGGCCGCCTCGAACTTCTCCTTGTACTCCTTGTCGTAGATCTCCTGGAAGATGTCCTTGAACGTGTGGTCATACTTCTTGGAGATCGTGTCCTTCGTGGCAAACCACAGGTCTTCCTTCACATCGAGCGCGAAGTTGAAGCAGCTGCGCGCGAAGCTCGTGATGGACTTCGTCGTGTTGTGCATGCCCTGGATGATGCCGGGGCCGGTGAACTCCTGAATCGTCTCGCGCTGCTGCTTTCCGTCCTCTCCGGTGAAGACGAGTTCCGCCTTGCCCGGACCCGGGACCTTGATCTCGACCGCCTTATATACATCGCCGTACGCGTGGCGGGCGATGGTGATCGGCTTCGTCCAGGTCTTCACGTATGGCTCAATGCCCTTCACGAGAATCGGCTTGCGGAACACCGTGCCGTCCAGGATCGCGCGCAGCGTCCCGTTCGGGCTCTTCCACATCTGCTTCAGATTATACTCGGTCATGCGCGCCGCGTTCGGCGTGATGGTGGCGCACTTCACGCCTACACCCAGCCGGCGGATCGCATTGGCTGCATCCACAGTCACCTGATCATCTGTCTCATCGCGGTGCTTCAGTCCTAAATCGTAGTACTCTGTCTTCAGATCGATATACGGGAGAAGCAGTTCCTCCTTGATCAGCTTCCAGAGCACTCTTGTCATCTCATCGCCGTCCATCTC
>DGVL01000158.1 GCA_002394965.1 Lachnospira sp. UBA4285 | reverse complement strand
GTGATCGCGATTTGCTTCTGCGCATTTGTCCTGTTCATGGCAGCGGTGAATGTCAAACTGGCGGCACGGCCGGCCCTGTCGTTTCTTATGGGGGAAGAGTCCTTCAAAGAGATGACAAAGGAAATCGCCGAAAACTATGTTTCGTCGAAGCTTTGGCGGAGAAGCGACTTTATCAACTACAACGGACTGTTTGCACGGCTGACCGGACGCCGGACATACAATCAGACCATGCTCATGAACAACGGCATGATGAATTATGGGAGCAAGACCTTTTCGGAGCCGCCGGATGAAATGCTGGAGACAAATCTCTCGGATTCCGTTCAGCAGCTGGATGAGTATCTGCAGACGATGGATATTCCGCTGTTCTTTGTCCTGGCACCGGTGAAGGAGGACCTGGAGGGGGATCTCCTGCCCGAGCCTTTTCACAATTACCAGAATGACACAGGAGACCACCTGCTTTCTCTGCTTTCCGAGAAGGGAGTGGAGACGCTGGATCTGAGGCCCTTTGTGTCCCAAAACGGGGAGCTGAGCGGAAAGTATTTCTATCGGACCGACCATCACTGGAACGGTGACGGTGCCCTGCAGGGCTTTGGAGTCCTGATGGATGAGCTGAAAAAGCGGTATGACCCGGAGCTTGACATCACCTATGCGGATCCGGAATACTGGAAGCGCCTGATCCTGGAGAAGGCCTTCCTGGGAACGCATGGAAAGCGGGTCGGGAAACTGTATGACGGCCTGGATGATGTGATCTGGTATGAACCGAATTTTGAAACGGACATGTCGCTGAGCATTCCGGATTACAGCCGCTTTTACAGAGGCGATTTTGCGGAGGTTAATATCCGGGAAGAATACAGACAAAAACAGGACCTCTTTGCGGTGACCCCCTATGTGATCTACATCGGCGGCGATTATCCCTGTGTACAGCATCGCAATGTCAATGCACCGAACCAGAAAAAAGTTCTGTTTCTGAAGGACAGCTTCGGCCTGGCGGTTCAGGCCTTTTTATCGACCGAGTTTTCAGCCGTGGATGTGATTGATCCGCGATACTTTACCGATGCGGGGATTGCGGAATACTGTGAATGGACACGACCCGATCTTGTCGTCATGATGATGAGTCCGTCCGCCGTATCCAACCGCTATTACAATCGGGTGGGAATTTCGGAAGAGAAGCGCGAAGAACTGCAAAACAGAAGCGTGAAAACACTCCTTGAGAACCTTGACCTCCGTGCAGACGGGAAAAACCTGGCAGAAAGCCTGGAGCCTGTTCCTGTAAAGCTGGAGACAGGCAAGACTTATCGGGTTACCTTTGACGGGGTACACCCGGATCAACTGATGCCGGAAGCGATCAGCCTGGTGCTGTATAACAAGGCGATCGAAAGTCCGGCGCAGCAATGGATCTTTGACACAGACTACTATGGAGTGAAGGAACCGTGGCAGTGGACCTTTACCGTTCAGCCCAATGAAGAGGGAGAGGAGTACGAGCTCTATCTCTGCTCGGGACTCTTCGGCAGCGAGGAGAACGCGGCTCTGACAGTGGAGGGTGTCTCTGTTTCGGAACTTTCTTAACAGGAAAAAAGACGGGAAGGGGAAACCTTAACCGGCGGATAGACTATGGCATACGGAATGCTCCGGCTTGTCTGAGACGACAAACCGGAGCATATATGAAAAGGTGGGACAGCATCATGATATTAAAAGGCATTCGGTCTGCGCTTTCTGAAGAAGCGAAGAAGCGCTGGTATTATCTGATCTATTCCATCGCGTTCTGCTGCCTGGCCTGCTGCTGCTTCTCCTGGTTTATTCTCTCCAACCGTTCTCTGATCTGGCAAATGGATGGCTGGAGCCAGCACTTTAAAGCACTGGTCTACTATTCAAAGTACCTGCGGGAGATTCTCCGACATCTGATATATGATCACAGGCTTGTGATCCCGGAGTGGGACTTTTATATCGGAGAGGGAGGCGATATCCTCAACGCACTGCATTACTATGTGATCGGGGATCCGTTTGCACTTCTGTCGGTGCTTGTCCCGTCGAAGTACATGCATTATTTCTACTCGTTTGCCAGTATTCTGAGGCTCTATGTCGCAGGGATCGCTTTTTCGGCCTTATGTTTCGGCACGGGCAGAACAAACAGGAAAGCCATCCTGGCCGGGGCACTCTCCTATAGTCTCTGCTACTGGGGAATCCTGAATGCGGCGAGGCATCCGTACTTTTTGAATCCAATGATCTGGTTCCCGCTCTTGGTTCTGGGAATCGAAAAGATCATCAGAAACGAACGGCCGTATCTTTTCATTGTAATGGCGGCTGTTTCTGCGGCAAGCAATTTTTATTTCTTCTATATGATCGTCCTTCTGGCCGTCGGTTATGCGGCGGTTCGTCTGATTCTGCTCTATGGAAAAGACTTCAGAAAGATGCTTTCCAAGCTGCTCTGTATGGGAGGAATGGCTCTTCTGGGGGTATGCATATCCGCCGTGATCCTGCTGCCGGTCATGTCCATGTTCCTGAATGATTCAAGGCTTGGGGTCACACAGCCGTTTCATCTTTTCTATCCGCTGTCCTATTACAGCCAGCTCCCTGCTGCTGTCATCGAATACAGGGACCCATACTGGCTCTGCCTTGGGATGAGTGTGCCGACGGTGCTTGGCACATTCCTGCTGTTTGTGAGAAAGCAGAAAGAGGCGCTCCTGAAGACCCTGCTGATCCTCTGCTGCCTGATTACGCTGTTTCCCATCGGCGGCAGAGTCCTGAATGGGATGTCCTATATGACCAACCGGTGGTGCTGGGCATTTGTTCTGCTGCTGATCTATATCATGGTGAAGGAATGGGAGCTTCTTTTCCGGCTTACCAAAAAAGAGTGGAGAATTCTCCTGGCCCTGGGGATCCTGTACGCCGTACTCATATTCGTATGTAAAGAGTCGAGAAGCCCGAATGCCTACTCCGTTCTTCCGCTGCTCTTTCTTGGCCTCCTGATTGTACGCCCTGAGGAAGGAAGAATGCGGATTCGAAACCGTCAGGCGATGATGGTGCTCATGGTGGCAGCAGGTCTCGTCCTGGGCGCGTTTTGGAAGTTTTCTCCGCATGGCAGCGACTATGCTGCGGAATGTATCCCGAACCGCCTTGTTGAGAGCGGATGGACGGATCATGAAGCAATTGTTGTCAAGCGATTAGCAGAGGAGGAGTATCCAAGGTATTCCGGGACGCTCACCCAGAATGTCAATATGATAGAGGAAATCTCAAATACCGGGTATTATTTTTCGATTTCCATTCCCAGCGTGAATGAATACAGAAACGACCTGAACATGAGGGAGAACCTCCTGCAGCAGTACAGCGGATATGATGACCGGACAAGCGCCATCGGGCTTGCGTCTGTTGGTTATTATATCAGAAACGCGGGGGATGACAGGTTCCTGCCCTATGGCTTTGATTATATCGGAACAGAGACCGCGGTCAGGAACGTGTATGACATCTACCGAAACCGGTATCCGCTGCCTCTCGGATACTGCTATGACACGGTGATCACCGATGAGACGTGGGCCGCAATGGACCCGGTACAGAGGCAGGAGGTCCAGTTGACGGCAGCCCTGACCGACCGGGCGACAGATGGTGTCCCGGTCTTCAGCGGGGAAATGCCGGACGATTCGATCCCTTATACCGTCGAATGCATCGGAAACGAGATTACACCGACAGCCGCGGGCTTCACCACGACCGCTCCCGGTGCGCAAATCGTACTGCACCTGGATCGGGAAGTAGAAGCCGCAGAGCTCTATATCGGAATGGAAGGAATCCGCTTTGTCCCGACAAAGCAATATGATCTGTATTTCGGGCCTGACACCGTCGATCCGCAGAAGCTTTACGGTTTAACGGAATGGGACCGTCTCTCAAAGGAGAGCCAGAGAGACATCCGGGAGAAAAAGCTTTTCTGGGATCCCGTCAAGAATGCAACTTTCACGATTGAATCGTCTGCCGGTGCGCTCAAAACCATCGGATACAAACAGCCGGATGCAAACCATACATCCGGCAGGCAGAACTTTATCGCAAATCTTGGCATCCCCGAAGAACCGGTGACATCGGTTACGATCACCTTCCCGCTGCGTGGAATCTACACCTTCAGCGACATTCAAATCTACGCAGTTCCGATGGACGGATATGCGGAGAAAATCAAATCACTTCAAACCGATACGCTGCAGAACATAAAGCTGGATGTGAACACCGTTTCGGGGGATGTCACGGCCCCGGGAAATAAGGTCCTCTGTGTCGCAACGCCTTACAGCAAAGGCTGGAAGGCGTATGTGGACGGAGAGGAAAAGACACTCCTTTGTGTGAACAAACACTATCTCGGCGTGGAACTGCCGGAGGGAGAACATTCCGTATCGTTCCGATACGCCACACCGCTGAAGCGGGAAGGGCTCCTGATCTCCCTGGCGGGGACAGCAGCGGTGGCTGTGCTGATCGTCTGCCTTGAGAAGAAGAGAAAACAAAAGGATAATCAATAAAAAATGGTATCGGGATTATTGATAATAATCCCGGTACCATTTTGCAAAGCGGCGGAGACCTTCACGAAGCGGAATCTGAGGTCGAAAGCCGTAATCGGCTTCCAGCGGGCCGCTGTCGGCATAGGTGACGGGAACATCTCCCGGCTGCATACCGACGAGCTCCTGATGCGCGGCAAAGTCATAGTCCGTAGGGAGAATTCCGGCGGAAACCAGTTCTTCCTGCAGGGTGCGTACAAATTCCATCAGATTGACCGGCGTACCACCGCCGATGTTATACAGCGCATAAGGGGGAAGCGGAAGCCCGTCTTCTCCCGTTTTCTTTTCCGGCGCGCCCTGCATGACCCGGAGAATTCCCTCGACGATATCGTCCACATAGGTGAAGTCCCGCATGCAGTTTCCGTAGTTGAAGATCTGGATGGTCCCGCCGGCCAGAAGCTTCTGCGTCGCGGAATAGTAGAACATATCCGGACGTCCGGCGGGACCGTATACGGTAAAGAAGCGAAGTCCCGTGGACGGAATGTTATACAGCTTCGCGTAGCTGTGGGCAAGAAGTTCTGCACTCTTCTTGGTTGCGGCATAGAGACTGACCGGATGATCGACCATATCGTCCACACTGAAAGGAACCTTCCGGTTCCCACCGTAGACAGAACTGGAGGAGGCATACACCAGATGCTCAACCGGGAAATGACGGCAGGCTTCCAGAATGTTGTAGAAGCCGATGACGTTGGATTCCATGTAGGCATCCGGGTGATCAATGG
>DGVL01000095.1:35189-62726 GCA_002394965.1 Lachnospira sp. UBA4285 | reverse complement strand
ATTTCCACCGGCGTTTTCCATTTTCCGCAGGACAAGGCGGCGGAAATCGCCGTGCGTACGGTAAGAGGCTGGCTTGATGCACATCCGGGGACTTCTGTGCGCCGCGTCATTTTCAATGTGTTTAAGGACAGCGACCGGGAGATCTACCGGGGGATTTTATATCCTTCGAGTGGCAGATAGGGGTATGGAACCAATTGGAATACTTCTTGACAACCGACCAGGCGTAGAATACATTTAAAGTAATATAAGACTAACCATAGATCGGAAAAGCGATCTTGCTGCCGGTGGAAGCCTCAGACTCACGGGACGCAGAGTACGGATCCTCTGTGCTGCAGGGATCAGCACTTTTTTACGGCAGAGAGTGCCAGGCGTTTCAGGGTATACGATCAGGAGGGGAGCCATTGGGACTTTTAAGGAGATATTTCAATCAGACACGAAAGCCCGAAGGAAGACTTGGCGGCCTGATGATCTGTGGGATGAATTCCGGGCATGCCAGGCTTGCCGACTGGGGGATGGGGCACTTGCCCGGTATTACGCCGCAGGAAATCATGGAGCTTGGCTGCGGCGCCGGGCGAAACGCCGGAGAACTGCTGAAACGCTTTCCGGGCGCCCGAGTGACGGCGATCGACTACTCGCCGCTTTCTGTGAAAAAGACGAAGGAATATAACAAAGCGATGACAGCCTGCGGACGATGCAGGGTACAGCAGTGCGATGTGTCGGACCTGCCTTTTGAGGCCGGAAGCTTAGACCTTGCCACTGCCTTTGAGACTATTTATTTCTGGCCGGGGCTTGAAAGATGCTTTGCGCAGGTGGCGAAGGCCTTGAAGCAGGGAGGGTACTTCCTCATCTGCAACGAGTCGGACGGCATGGATGCCACCGGCCGGAAGTTCGAGCAGATCATAGACGGTATGATCTGCTATACCCCGGAGCAGATCGAGGCAGCGCTGAATAAAGCGGGCTTCTCGGAGGTCACGAAAGAACATCACCCGAACAAACCCTGGATCACAGTGCTGGCAAGAAAGTGAGATTGCAGCGGGAAGCAAAACAATCTTTGCTGGGCGCTGCAACCCGATGGCGCCTAACGCCTATTTTGTGCCTGCGTCTTTGTCGCCGCATGGCTCGGTACGGGGAGAAGCTCACGCCGGAGGATAGGGAGATGAAAAAATACGAGAAGTGGTACGACGCCGGAAGCGACGAAAAGTCCCCTGTGACCTGGAAGGCTCATTTTGATGAGAGCCTGCACCGGGAACACACGATCGCAAGAGGTGATGCGGTCTGCAATGACAGGATCGTGTGCGATCGGATAAAAAGTAAGGATCCTGGCATGATAGCTGGTAATCATGCCTCTTGAGTAGACAGTTTTATATTGAAAAGCCCCTGTGTTCTGGTGTTGTATTAGCGTCCAAACCTTTACACAAGGGAGTATCCAAGATGGCTTCAGCCAATGTATTATGCAGGCAGTTGCTTGGCGTCAAGTTTCCAGATGTGACTGGACACGATTTTTATCAGGATTCCGCCGGTATGAACCACCTCCGGATTCAGGCACGCTCTGACAAGCGGTATGGGGTTGATTGCCTTTCTTTTTTAACGTAAGGCTTAACTAACAGCGCTGCCATAGCACTTCTCACGCTTCAGGTTTTTTTCGAAATGGCTTCAAGCCCCACGTTCAAGTCGGGAACACTGCTTCACGCGGCTTTTAAAGCTGCAGCAGTATCCGGCGGGGCTTATCCGTTTTTCTGACATTTCATTGTCCTCTTATCAAGGCTTCCAGTCTTTCTCCATTTCATACGAATATAGGTTGCCCGGCTAAGGAAGTATTGATTTTAGTATGCAAGTAAAAAGATTGATATTTTTTGCCAATTATATGGTTGCTAGAATGGTTTTAACGGGAGGGGACTAATATGAAAAAAAACAACTGGTTTAAAAAAGAGCTTTTTTTTCATGCATTATTGTTACCTGCGGCTGTCATTGTAATCATATTCAAATATATACCTTATTTAGGTATAACAATGGCATTTGAGCGGTATGACCCGCTTAAAGGGCTGTTTGATCAACAATGGATTGGCTTTGAAAATTACAGATATTTGTTTTCACTGCCGGGATTCAAAAGTGTAATCTGGAATACTATATTTATTGCAGTCATGAAATTGATTGGCAATTTGATCTTTCCGGTAATTATTGCGCTGCTTATCAACGAAATTCTGCATCCGTTATATAAGAAAACGGTCCAGACAGTTCTCTATTTACCGCATTTCATTTCCTGGGCTGCTCTTGCTGGAATTTTTATTGATATTCTTTCTCCAACGGGTGGTCTTGTCAATAAACTGATCACTTCTCTGGGAGGGAATCCCGTATTTTTTCTAGGTGATCCAAAGGTCTTTCCTTACACTCTGGCAGTGACAGATATATGGAAAGAGCTGGGGTGGGGGACAATTGTTTACCTGTCTGCAATCACAGCAATCAATCCCGAGTATTATGAAGCGGCAAAAATGGACGGCGCAAACAGGTTCCAGCAGATTCTGCATGTCACAATTCCGGGAATCCTTCCGATGATTCTTCTTATGATGGTTCTCAGCGTAGGAAATGTATTACAGGCTGGATTCGAACAAGTGTTTAATCTCTACAGTCCTCAGGTATATTCAACAGGCGACATTATAGATACATATGTCTACAGGATAGGTCTTGTACAGGCTCGATTTGATCTAGCGACAGCGGTAGGCTTGTTCAAGTCTGTAATTTCTTTCGTTCTTATCGTACTGGGATATAAAATCGCTGACAAGTTTACTGGATATAAGGTGTTTTAAGCAGGGGTGATGATATGAAAAAGAGATTTACGGTATCGTCATTGATAATATATATCTTCCTGGGCTTTCTGAGTCTGACTTGCATAGCTCCGATAATCAATCTTCTGGCCGTTTCTTTCAGCTCCAAGACAATGGTTGATGCCAACGCTGTTTTATTCTGGCCAAAACAATTTAATACGGCGGCATACGAATATATCTTTGGCGATAAGCAGATTTACCAGTCCTTTATTATCACTTTATTGCGTGTGACGCTGGGATGGGCAATAGACCTGGCACTTACGATCAGCGTTGCGTATCCGCTTTCCAAGGATGACCCGAGAATATTTCGGTGCAGAAAGTATTATGCATGGTTTTTCCTGGTGCCGATGGTTTTTAATGGCGGGTTGATCCCTACATATCTGGTTGTCAGCAGGCTTCATCTTATAAATAATATTTTTTCACTGATCTTGCCGGACTCCATACAGATGTTCTGTGTTCTCCTGATGATGAATTATTTCCGGGGACTGCCTAAGGCAATAGAGGAAGCGGCATTAATAGATGGAGCAAACTGGCATCAGATAATGACCAGGGTTTATCTGCCGATGGCGAAGCCTTCCATAGCAACGGTATCCTTATTCATAATTGTCGGTCATTGGAATGCATGGTTTGACGGCATGATCTATATGAATTTACCGGAAAAGTATCCGCTGATGACATATTTACAGTCGGTAGTGCTTAAATTTGATATTACGAAAATCAGCACGCAGGAACTCATGCTCAATCCTAATCTATGGGAAATTACAGGAAGAGGTATCAAAGGAGCGCTCATATTGATATGCACGGTTCCAATATTAGCTATTTATCCTTTCTTGCAAAGATATTTTGTTTCAGGCGTTGTTATGGGAAGCGTTAAAGAGTAACCGGCACAGTACCACGCCCATATCAGTCGATATGTGTTAATCAGGAGATATTATTAATACAAGGAGGGTATATGAAAACAAGAATCTTGAAGGGCGTAGCAGCAGCGACGATTGCTGCCTCATTAGTTGGATGCGGGCAATCCGCAGGAAACACGCCAGCGAGTTCCCCCGGCGCAGGAACATCATCTGGCGCAGCAGGCCGGGAAGATGCATATACAGTCACCTATATGCATAAGACGAATGGCGATGAGAAGTTTTTAGGCAATGACAGTTTTAACGATAATGTATGGACCAGATATTACCGGGATTCGCTGGGTATAACATTGGACTATAAGGTGGCAGCCGCCGGCGACGATTATGACCAGAAGATGTCTATGGCGATTGCCTCGAATAGCCTGCCAGACATTATGGATCTGTCGCCATCACAGTTTCAGGATCTTGCGGCAGCTGGAAAGCTGGCGGATCTTTCCCAGGTATATGAGGACAATGCTTCGGATCTCCTCAAACAGACGATAGAAGTAGACGGCGGCGTTCAGCTTGCCAGCGGCAAGATTGATGGGAAGCTCTATGGTATTCCTCAGCTTGCTGCAGCTGATGGCACAGGAGATCTTCTGTGGATCCGCACAGACTGGCTGAAGGCACTGAATCTTGAAGCGCCTACTACAATGGACGAATTACTTGATGTCGCCAAGGCTTTCCGATTCAACGATCCGGATGGCGATGGAGCGGAGGATACCTGGGGTATTGGCTTCCAGAAAGATATCGTGACAGAGAGTGGAGCGAGCCCGGGCAGCTTTGATGGTTTCTTCGCCGCATATGGTGCTTATCCACGGGCATGGATCAAGGATGACAGTGGCAAGATTTCTTACTCCGGAATCATGCCGGGGGCTAAGCAAGCCCTTGCTCAGCTCTCTCAGATGTATAAGGACGGCTTGATTGATCCTGAATTTGGAGTTAAAGACGCAACTAAGCTTGGGGAGGACATTGCTTCTGGTAAAGTTGGAATGTTCTATGGCAATGAGGGAATTCCGTGGGGCGCCACGAAGAGCTGCGTGGAAAATGACCCGAATGCCGACTGGCAGTGCTATCCGATAGTCTCTGCAACAGATAAGCCGGCCAAACCGGCGACATATGTTCGCATCAGCAGATACTTTGCGGTGAATGCCAACTGCAAGCATCCGGAAGCACTGATCAAAATTGCCAATGCATTCCAAGACAAGATCAACTCTCTTGATTCCACGGAGGAGACATTGAACACTTTCGGCGTTGATCCGAAAACGGGTGTCAATTTCGCTGCAGTTGCCGCCTTTGGCATGGACCCAGCCATCCAGAAATGTAACACCTACTATGCTGAGATCAAGGCAACACTGGATGGAGAGACGACAGTTGATAAGATTCATCCGGAAGCGGCAAGGTACTATAAGGCCATTAAGCAGTTTATTGATAACGGAATGAATGGACACGATGATCCGGTGGGATGGAATTATTATAAATTCATCGGGCCGGAAGGCAGCTGGAATACAATCATTAATGATTACAAGGCGAATGACAAGCTCGTATCATCTGTATTCTTTGGAGCGCCGACACCTACTATGAAGTCGAATCTGTCCTCTCTTGATAAGCTTGAAGCTGAGACATATGTTAATACCATCATGGGTACCAGCGATCCAAGTGCTTTCGATGGTTTTGTAGATCAGTGGAAACAGCTGGGCGGAGATCAGATCACGACAGAGGTTAATAACTGGTACAATACTACATTTGCCGATCTTTCTAAGTAAACCGAACATATTTAACAAAGGGATACGGTTAGCGCTGTATCCCTCTTTACTGCTGACAGGAGCTTACAGAATGAAAGATGATGTTTTTTACAGCACAGTTCCGCAGACAAAAGACAATTCTGGTCATGACATGTGCGGCGATTTCATGCCTTTTTTTGAAGATGGCAGGTACTACTTGTACTATCTGAATGCGCATGGTGTAATGCTGACAGTGACGGAAGATTTTATAACATTTACAGACCCGGTTGTAGTCCTGCACCCGGGAACGGAAAATGATCAGGACTGGCATATTGGCACGGGCAGTGTATTTCATTATCAGGACACATATTACTTTTATTACACCGGATTTAATGAAGAAAGGTACAGAAAGACCGGTGAACGGGAGCAGGTTGTATTAAGAGCGGTTGGGAAAAATCCTTACGCCTGGGAAAAAGACAGAAATTTTGAATTGACAATTGACGAGACACGGTTTGGAAACAGGCATTGGCGTGATCCACAAGTCATTACAATCGCGGAAGGACAGTACGGCCTGCTTATAACAGCAACAATGAAAGACGGCGTTTATAATCGTTCTGGATGCACGGTGCTCTATGAATCATCAGATGTCGCAGACTGGCATTTTTCAAGAATCATATATTCTCCCGGCACCTATATAACGAATGAATGTAATGATACATTTGAGATGAATGGAAAGAGATATCTTGTTTTTTCTAATTATTCAAACTGGTGGGAAACAAGATACCGGATTGCGGATTCATTATATGGTCCATACTATAGCCCGGCTGATGATATGTTTGATGGCAGACAGCTCTATGCGGCCAAAACTGTATCGGATGGTCGGAAGAGATACCTGGTGGGATGGCAGGCCGTCAGAGAACATGCGTCAAACAGCGGGAAGCTCATCTGGGGCGGTTCTCTAATGGTACATCAGCTCATACAGAGAAAGAATGGATCGCTTGGAGTAACACTTCCGGAGACTGTATACAAGTCTTTTGACAAGCAGCAGCCGCTTGCCTTCTCTGCATTAACGGGTCAGTTTTCCGAGCATGACGGAGAGATTTCCGGCTGTTCAGAGGCGGGGCGCGCAGAGGCGAAAACGGCAGAGCTTAATGGACCGTGCCTTTATGAAGCGGATATAGCATGGTCTGCGGGGACCAGAAGAGTCGGGATTTTGATCGCGGAGGATGAGAGCATGCATAAATGGTGCCAGCTTGTACTCGACCTTCGCCGCCACAGATTCTATGTCGATCAGTATTTTAGAATTGATGGCGATCAATCCTTTATTGAGGAGAGACCGTTTGAGTACATGGACTATCGGGTTCATGTAAAGATGGTTCTTTCCGGCAATATACAGTTATTTTATGTAAATGATACAGCTCTGTCGTCGCGGTGCTATGATTTTGAGCCAAAACTGACGGGCACGTTTGTTGAGGAAGGAAGCGTTACAGTCAGTGGCCAGAGATTGATCACCCGATGAATCAGGAGCGTGGCATAATTCTGATGAAGGAGTTGGCATGACGGCTGATGGCAGAAATAGTTTTGTTCGTTTCGCCTTGAAATGGCTGGGCGTTATTTTCGCGATGCTTGTAGTCGTGGAAATTTCATTTAGTCAGATTTCAAGCGCCCGTTTCCGCGAGAGATATTATCAGCTATATCAAAACGAGCAGGAAGAAAGGCTGAATTACCTTTATAAGAATTTATGCGAACAGTTCAGAGAAATTGTCCGTGTGAGTTCTCTGGTGTACAGAGATCCAGTGGTGTCGGATATCTACGTGAGTTATAACCATTTAAACTCACATGAAAAGGATCAGCTGCTCAGACATCTTGAAATGGAGTGCCTGCGCCTGATCAATGAAAACCATCTGTTAGATGACGTGCGCTTTTATTTTCCTGAGCAGCAGCTGGTTATAGATGAGGATGGGTATGACTTTTCCAGATCCATTGAACTTCCCGGACATCTTCAGCCTGGACAGAACATCAGTTTCAAAGAAAATGAAATTCTGCTGAGTCAGGTCACCTTTGGGGATTCTCCTGTCAACAATCGCCCAATATCTGTGATGATGGTTTCTGTCGATCTGAACGAGTTGGTTCATGAGCTTGATTATTCAAGATTAACTGCAGAAGATATTATTATTCTGACGGGGATTGGAGGTGATAGTTGTTCATATATATATGATGGGCAGGAATTTCGAAGTGCCCAAACAGAACCAGAAATAAATACGAAGGATTATTTTTCTTATATAAAGGAGTCTGATCCGACCATTCATCTCACATATTATTTGTGCAAGAAACCACTGATGCTGATCGAGAAAGAATCTCGTGCGGATCATCGGTGGATGATGGTTACAGTAATTGGAGCAATAATCACTGTATTTTTTATTTTTTATAAAAACCTGATTAAGCCGCTGGAAAAGCTCCTCAATACGGCGTTTGGAAAAATCAACAATGAGGAGTTTTCCTATCGCATTCCAATTGATAACAGTCAGAATGAAGTGTTTAAGGCTTTGTATTTAAGCTTTAACAGAATGGTCGAAAAGTTAGATCTGCTGGTGACCAGGGAAATGAAGCAGGAGATCCTGATCAATCAGGAAGCTTACAGGCATCTGCAGGCTCAGATCAACACGCATTTTATTTATAACAGCTACTTTTTACTGTACAGATTTATCAGGAAGAAAGATTGGGAAAACAGTCTGTATATATGTAAAAGCCTGGGAAATCTTTTTAAATACATTACAAGAGATGCTGAGACGGATAAGCTTCTGAAGGATGAGATTAATTATGCCAGGACATATACATCCATTCAGAAATATCGATTTGAAGAAAGGATTGATGTCCGTTTCGATGAGCTGCCGGAACAATATACATATATTTTTGTTCCCAGAATCGTCATCCAGCCGATCCTTGAGAATATTTTTAAATACGCATATTCCGTGCTTGATGAGAATGAGATTCTTAAAATACGCGTCTCGTATTTTGAAAGGGATGGCTATTTATATATCCGGATAGAGAATTCCGGGCATATCAGTGATGAGGATGTTGAGAAGCTCGACAAGAGACTGACAGATTCCAAGGGTAAAAAAGTAACCTCACTAGTCAACATTTCTAATAGAATGGATATATATTTTCACACAAGCAAATCTCTTCAGGTCAGCCGATCCGAACTTGGCGGACTGTGTGTGACGATGCGGATACCTTTGTGATGCGTGATATCGGATGACGGTGGAATAAATACATCTTATGTACACAAAATTAAGAATACTGGTAGTTGATGATGAGATGATATTTTCTGACGACATACGTGAATTTCTGGCGGATAAGTTTTCCTCTATAGCGATGGTGGATAATTGCTATCACCCGGTGAAGGCCCTGCGTTTATTTAAGTCAGAAAAGTATAACCTTATTGTTACGGATATACGAATGCCTGAGATGACAGGTATCGAGATGGTCAGGCAGATGAAAGAGATAGATCCATCTATCAGAGTTATATACCTTACCGGGTACAATGACTTTGAATATTGCTATCAGGCTGTCAATCAGGAGATAGATTATTTTGTTCTCAAGACAGAAGGCGATGAAATTCTCCTGGATGCCGTGAAAAACGCATTGGATCGGATCAATTCCGATATGCGCTTTCAGAGAGAATATGATCGTACGGAGCGCTATCTCTCGTTCATGGCTCCCATATACAGGCAGCAGGTTCTTAATGAAATCCTGTCCGGGGGAATTAGTACAAAAGAACAACTGTCAACGGCCCTGGTAGGGATAGAGGATTTTGATTACGGAGAGGAAAACGCCAAAGCGTTAATGATACTCGGCAAACCAACTCTGAAAATGCCCTACAATGTCGCGGAAAAACTGATCGTAACAATTTCTCAAATGATCACGAAAATCTTCGGAACGCATCTTAAAGGGATTGAGACTACATTTTATAACAATACCTGTGTATGGCTGCTGGAGGGAGAAAGGGAGTCAATCATTAATGTATTGTTCTCAAGTCTTGGTGAAATTCAGACCATGATAAGCAGAGACCTGAATTCAAATCTGTCCTTTATCATTGGCAGTCACCTTATTACCTGGACAAAATGGGAGAACACCTTCAACCGGCTGTCAAAATATATAGGGCAGATGATGGTTGATACAAGCCCGATTGTTCTGATAGAAGAAAGTATTACAGATGGTCAGATTGTATTCAACGGAGAACCTCAGAATATTGAGAATGCATTTCCTCTATCGTCTGCGAAAATCACGATGTCCATGCAGTATCTTGAGAGCCAGAATTTTAAGGCATACAAGAATTCTGTTCATAAAATATTATCGGATTTTGAAGACGCCCCCAGGCATTCTTTTTACGCGCTAGAGCTGTTTCGCTCAATAGAGATCCAACTGATTGAGTTTATCAACAAGATGAATCTTAGAATCAAACTTGCCTCTCAGTTCCAGCTCATCAATCTATTTGAACCTGGAGAATTCAGTACCTGGCACGATGAGCGCGTTTATCTGGAGGATCTGATCGATAAGATCAGTGTCTGCTGTCACGAGCAGAAACTGGATTCGGAATATGGTATGGTTCAGAAGATTAAGTCATATGTCCTGAACAATGTCTCGGGTGATCTCTCTTTGAATAAAATAGGGCAATGCATAGGATTCAATCCATCATATGTTTCCAGGATGTTTAAGCAGCTGGAGGGCGTTGGCATACACGAATATATAGAAAATATACGTATGGAGACGGCGAAGCATTTAATCGAAGGCTCGGAGATGAAAATATATGATATCGCAGAAAAGTGTGGATATAACAATCCAGCTTATTTTGGGAAAATCTTCAGGCTTAAGTATCATGTGACGCCCCAGGAATGCAGGAATAATAAAAGAGATTAAATGACGGCATACCGGCATGTTTCCATTAGCTGAACAAATAACTCATAGGATTTACAGGGTCATGCCGGATGATCGCAAGAGATGTGAGCACGGAGGAAAGTAGAAAATATGGAACTGTTTTATACACCAGAATATGCAAAAGCAGGCGATGTGATACCATTTTACAACGAAGAGACCAGACGCTTTGAGGGGTATTATCTGAAAAACTGGAATCCGGATGCCCCGAAGGACAAGGTCATCCGCGGGTGGCATCGGATTGTCACCACAGACAACCGGAATTTTGCGGAGGAACCGGTACATATCGACGGAGGAACAGGTTCTGTAATCCGCGTCAACGGGATATATCATATGTTCTACTGCACATTCGACAATGCACCTGCCGCGCAGTGGGCAAGGCACGCGGTCAGCCGGGATCTGATTCGCTGGACGGATATTCCGGAGGAAAAATTCGGGCCGGATGGAGAAATCTATCGCACTTCGGACTGGCGTGATCCGTTTGTTTTCTGGAACGAAGAGGAACAGGCGTGGTGGATGCTCCTTGCTGCAAGAGAAAACGCAGCAACGGAAAGGAATGGCTGTGTGGCGCTCTGTACATCCGGGGATCTGGTTCACTGGAATTACCAGAAACCTCTGTACTCGCCGCACGAGAAGCTGTCTGCATATGAATGCCCGGATTTTTTCCGGATGGGAGACTGGTACTATCTGATATATTCCAATTATACAGACGGATTCCAGACCTATTACAGAATGAGCCGCTCGCCCCGGGGGCCCTGGATCCGCCCGCTTAAGGATACCTTTGATGGAAGGGCGTTTTATGCAGCCAAGACGATGTGGGATGGAAGGAATCGATATCTTTATGGATGGAATCCCACAAGAGGAGAGGACAACTGGGGATTTGATCCGGAGAAAGATTATGGCAAGGATTACAAGACCTATAACTGGGGCGGGAGCATTGTCGCGCACAGGCTTCACCAGCATGAGGACGGAACGCTCGGAACAAGGCCGGCGGAGGGGCTGGAGTCGGCGTTCTCAGAATTCATAACACCTGAAATCCGAACTCTCACCGGGGACTGGAGAAAAACAGAGGATGGAGTCATATGCCGCTCTCAGGGCGGGTATTCCGCTGCGCTGTCTCAGCAGCTTCCGGATCAGTGTGTGATCCGCGCCCGTGTCTCGTATTCCGGCAGTCCTTCCGGCTTCGGACTTGCTCTGCATGTCGACGAGAGGTTTGACTTCGGGTACTATCTGATATTCCAGCCGGAACGGCGGAGAATAGAATTCCGAAGCGGGTTGCGTATGTATGAACAGGGAGGTCAGATGTTCCCGTATGCGGTCGAGCTGGAGCGGCCAATACAGCTTGAAGCAGGCAGGGAATATCAGCTGGAGCTGTTTATCGACGGCAGCGCCGCCGTACTCTATGTCGACCAGGATACGGCGCTCAGCTTCCGAATGTACCAGTACAGAGGGCGTCATATCGGATGGTTTGCCGCGGACGGAGACATCACGGTGAAAGACTTTTCCATCGGAACCTGAGCCGCAGTATGACAAACGAAGCGCTGCCCGGAGGGGAATTGCGTGGAGCATCCGCATGACGGAACGAAAGGGAAAATAAAATGCACAATCAGCAGCCAGAACAGAAATTTCTTCCAGATATTCATTTTGCCTCGTCGTACGGGTGGATCAATGACCCGAACGGGCTGGTGTTTCATGATGGAATCTACGAGCTGTATTACCAGCACAATCCGGATGGAATCGAGTGGAACCGCATGACGTGGGGACATGCGCGCAGCACGGATATGCTTCACTGGGAGGAGATGGGAGATGTTCTTTTTCCGGATGAAAACGGAACCATGTTCTCCGGCTGCGCATTCCAGAACGAACGCGGGCTTCTGGGACTGCCCAAAGAAGCTCTGCTCTATATCTACACGGCGGCGGGACACAATTCTGCGGCAAGCGACGGCAAGCCGTTTTCCATCCGCATGGCGTACAGTCTTGACGGTGGCAGAACACTGGTGAAAAAAGACGGAGAGGTGATCCCATCTTCCGGGTGGGAGAGCCGGGATCCCAAGGTGTTTTTCCATGCGGCGACCGGAGCGTATGTCATGGTGCTGTGGATTGTTGATCATATTTTCGGCATCTGGCGGTCAGAAGATCTTGTTTCCTTCCGACAGACACAGCTTCTAACACTGGAGGAGGGATTTGAGTGCCCTGATCTGTTTGAGCTGCCGGTACGAGATGGCAATGGCGCAGTCAGCGGGTCAAAATACGCCTTTGTGGCGGCAGACGGGTCTTATTATATCGGGACATTCGATGGATACCAGTTCCATGAGGAACAGGGAAGAAGGAGAGCTTATCTGTGCACCCCAGGGGGCGCTCTGCCAGGAAATGCGCTTCCCTATGCGGCGCAGAGCTTCTCAGGGCTCGGAGACAGAACCATCGTTGTCTCATGGCTGCGCACCCGGACAGTTGCGGACAGATCCACAGGTTGCATGAGCCTGCCAAGAGAGCTGAGTCTTATCAGACGGGACGGTGAGTATCTTCTCTGCATGACGCTTCCGGAGGAGATCAACAGGCAGGAGAAAGCTTGCATAAAGGAAGGAAATGGCGAGAATTTTCTGGCTCCGGATCCGGACGCCGGAAAGGGCATGCTGGTCCGGCTGACTGTGAATCGGGAGAAGTGGAATTCCAGAAGAGTCTATTATGGAAGTCATTCGGAAGAAACAGCATGGTCAGCCAGTTTTCTCGGCGAGGGCGGTACGGAGCTGCTTCATATCCGCTGCCTCCGAGACACCGGGATGCTGCAGTTTCGGCATGGCCTGGTGACTGAGTTCATGGAGCCGCCGGCGTGCCTGAATGATATAGAGCTGATCTACGACAGAGGCATCCTGGAAGTGAGCGCCGAGGGCGGTACGGTGAATTTTGTACTTGATTTCCCGGAGCTTCGCGGAGAGAAATGCGTGCGATTCCACCCGGGAGAGGGACTGTCCGGCGTGGAGTGCAGCTGCCTTTGATCTGACAGAGTGATACGGGGGAATTAATGATGGTGGAACGAACAAGCTTTGGATTTTCAGCTGAGAATCCGACAGGAGAGCGCAGCGGAGGCAGCAGAGGAGCAGACTGTGAAAAGCTCCGCCCCTGCATCCAGATCAAGCCAGGACAGACTGCTGTCCTCGCGCAAGTGGATGGCCCGGGGGCGCTGACGCACATATGGATGACGGGATACACGGGACATTCCTTTATTCTGAGAATTTTCTGGGAAGGAGAGAAGACTCCGGCAGTCGAAGCGCCGGTCTCTGCCTTCTTCGGGATGGCCTACGATGAAAACTGGACAGACCGGGACGGACGATATCCCTGTTATCAATCCGCAGTTCTCAGCATTGCTCCTGGAAGAGGGATGAATTCGTATTTTTTCATGCCGTTTCTAAGGCACTGTCTCGTGACGATGGAAAACCGGGGCGGTCAGGAGGAGACGCTCTTCTATATGATCGAAGGAGTCCGGGGCGAAGGCGCGATTCACAGACAGAACTGCCCGTATGGCGGTGGTTTTCCGGACGGGGAGGAAGGAAAGGGCTGGTATTTTCATGCCGCTTACCGACAGGAGCATCCAGTCACACGCGGAAGGGCGTACACAGCTCTCGATATACACGGCGCGGAAGGATGGTTCGCCGGCATTACACTGGCGGTCGGCTTAAACGGGAACAATACCTGCTTTGTTGAAGGAGAACCTAAAATCTATCTGGACGGGGACGTCTATCCGACGATCAACTATACAGGGACGGAGGATTATTTTGGCGGCGCGTACGGATTTGGAAATGACATCGAGCAGCATGATTACCAGACGTATTACGGCCTGTATCAGGGCATGTATGCGATTCTGGGAAACAATCGGGAGTTTTACAATCAGCAGCAGCGATTCCTGTTTTACCGCTTCCACCTGACGGATCCGGTATGGTTCCATCAGTCGTTGCGCATGACATTCGACAATCTGGGATGGACCGGACCGCGGTATGATGACTATACCAGTGTCTGCTACTGGTATCAGACTTCTCCAGGAGGGAGCAGAGAAACGCTTCCGGATGATGGCAATATGGTCATGAAGTGACGGGCGGCGTTCTGGGAAGCAGTTGGACCTTTTCAGAAAGAGGGGCCGCCGGTCGATTCCGAGCCAGTTGATCTGATTCAGTCCGGCTCCGGTTTTACCGGTATCAGAAGGCGGAAGTGATTTTTCTGAAAATCAATGACGCCTTCTTTTTTTAGTTTCGAGAGTTCCTTTGAGAGGGCGCTGCGCTCGGCGTTCAGGTAATCTGCCAGCTGCTGACGGTCAAAAGGAATGTCAAAATAGGAGGAGTGGCAGCGGACAGACTGGGACGAGAGGTAGGAGAGGATCTTGTCACGCATGGTGTGCTGTGTGACACAGGTCAGTTTTTCGTTCAGCGTCAGATTCCGGCGCGCAAGAAGCATCACGAGATTGTCGATCAGACGGTTGTGAAAAGCACAGGCGCTGCTGCACATGTGCAGGACTTTCCCTAGCTGCAGAAACAGGACGGATGAGTCTTCATCCGCCTGTACGCTCACATTCAGGACACTTTCCGGGGATGCGGCATAGCTCTCGCCGAATACATCGCCCGGGAGTACCGCATTGACGATATGGCGGTTTCCCCAGTAGTCAAAGCGCTCGATGTGAGCGCTTCCCGAGAGAAGAAGTCCGGCGGAGTCGGTCTTTTCCCCGGCGGGGAGAATCCAGGCTCCCTTTTGAAACGGCTTCTTCTGCGCGCTCAGACAGGAGAGCAGAGACTCCAGATCTTCTTTCCGGGTCCCTGCAAACAGAGCGGAACGTTGTATCACATCGATATCCCCGCGGTTCAGTTTTCTCTCATCGGACATTGGAATTCTCCTGCTCTTCCGGTTTGCCGGAAGCAGACAAAAGGTTTTGATTGGTTGTCTGTACCACATACATTGTAACAGAAGAGCAGTATCTTTGGAATCAGCAGGTGAGAAGAAGCGCCGGACAGGCAGCGGAAACTGCACAATTTCGGAGGAGAATTGAAAATGGGTGATATGTTTTGCTTTCAGTGTGAACAGACAGCCGGCTGCACGGGCTGCACGGGAAGAGCGGGTGTGTGCGGAAAGACGGCGGATGTCGCCAGACTCCAGGATGAGCTCACAGGGGCGCTCGTGGGACTTTCGCGCACTGTTGACGGCTGCGCAGCGGTTCCGGACAGAACCTGGCAGCTTCTGATTGACGGTCTTTTCATGACGGTCACCAATGTGAATTTTGACGCGGAGTCGATCCGCCATCAGATCACGCTGACCCGTGAACAGAAGGACGAACTGGCGGCAGGCTGCGGGGAATGCGCGGATCCGTGCGGGAAAAACGCGGACTTTGACATGAATCAGGTCTGGACAGCAGATGAGGACATCCGCTCCCTGAAGTCTTTGATCTTGTTCGGTCTGCGCGGTATGGCCGCTTATGCGCACCACGCGTGGATGCTCGGATATAAGGATCCGGATGTGAACCGCTTTTTTGCCGAAGGCCTTTTTGCCATCGGATCGGACATGACGCAGGAGCAGCTTCTTCCGATCGTGCTTAAAACCGGAGAGATCAATCTGAAGTGCATGGCGCTGCTGGACAAGGCCAATACGGAGAGCTACGGAAATCCGGTGCCGACGGAAGTGCCGCTTACGATTGAGAAGGGACCGTTCATCGTCGTGACGGGTCATGACCTGAAGGATCTCAAGCTCCTCCTGGAGCAGACAGCGGGCAAAGGGGTCAACATCTATTCGCACGGTGAGATGCTGCCGGCGCACGCATATCCGGAACTCAAGAAGTACCCGCATTTCAAGGGCAATTTTGGCACGGCATGGCAGAACCAGCAGAAGGAATTTGACAACATTCCGGCTCCGATCCTCTTCACCACGAACTGCCTGATGCCGCCGAGAGCTTCTTACAGAGACCGTGTGTTCACGACCGATGTGGTATCCTTCCCGGACCTGCAGCATATCGGAGAGGACAAGGACTTCACGCCGGTCATTGAGAAGGCGCTCCAGCTCGGCGGATATCCGCAGGACCACGAGATGCGGGGCATCAACGGCGGAAACAAGGTCACGACCGGTTTTGCGCACAACTTCGTTCTGGATCACGCAGGCGAGATCGTGGAGGCTGTGAAGGCGGGCAAGATCAGTCATTTCTTCCTCGTCGGCGGGTGCGACGGCGCGAAAGCCGGAAGGAACTATTACACGGAGTTTGTAAAGCAGACCCCGGAGGATTCGATCGTCCTGACTCTTGCATGCGGAAAGTACCGCTTTAATGACCTTGATCTGGGTACCGTCGCCGGCTTCCCGCGCATCATGGATGTCGGCCAGTGCAATGACGCATTCAGCGCAATCCAGATTGCCGTGGCGCTCGCAGGCGCATTCAACTGCAGTGTCAATGAGCTTCCGCTTTCCTTCGTACTGTCCTGGTATGAGCAGAAGGCTGTCTGCATCCTGCTGACGCTTCTTCATCTGGGAATCAAAAACATCCTGCTCGGGCCGTCGCTTCCGGCATTCATCTCCCCGAATGTCCTGAAGATCCTCGTCGATCAGTACAACATCGGTCCGGTGAGCACGCCGGAAGCAGACCTGAAGAAGCTGCTGAATCAGTAACCGGCATTCCGGATATATGAAAATTAAGGGCTGCTGTTAATCCAGAGGGATAACAGCAGCCCCTTTGTTTTATGCAAGCTGTACTGACTGCACCGAAGGAGAATCTGTTATAATAGCAGAACCGCGGACACAGCGGACGGACAGGCCACTTCTGAGGGAGCAGGCAGATACGGTATGAACGAGCAGAATATAAAAGGGAAAAGCAGGAGGAAGGCGGCGCGGGCGCTTGTGTCCTGCTTTCCGCTGACGATACCTGTCATGGCGGGATATATCTTTCTGGGCGTCACATACGGACTTCTCATGCGGACGGCCGGATTCCCATTCTGGCTCCCCACGCTCACGGCAGCGGTCATCTACACCGGTTCCATGGAGTTCCTGATGGTGGAGATCCTCGCGTCTTCCTTTCATCCGCTGTCCGCCATGGCCACAGCCTTCATGGTCGGAGCCAGGCATTTATTCTACGGGCTGGCGATGCTGCAGAAGTACGGGAATACCGGCTGGAAGAAATTCTATCTGATCTACACGACGAGCGACGAGACATTTGCCGTGAATTACGGGGCAGATGTGCCGGAGGGAGTGGACCGTCGCTGGTTTTATTTCTGGGTGTCGCTGCTGGATCAGATGTACTGGGTGGGCGGCGCGACGCTCGGCGCTTTTTTCGGGCGGTTTCTCACATTTGACATGGAGGGGCTTGACTTTGTCATGACGGCTATGTTCATCGTCATCCTGCTCGCCCAGTGGGAGAAGGATGGCACGCGTCTGGAAGGCTGTCTGCGGGATCACGTGCCTGAGATCACAGGTCTTGGCGCTTCCTTTTTGTGCCGGCTTCTTTTCGGGCCGGACGACTTCCTGATTCCGTCCATGGTTCTGATTCTGGCGCTGCTTCTGATCTTCCGGAAACCGATTGCGATGCGGCGGGAGGAGGTGCAGCGATGAGCACGGGACAGATGACGATCACATTCGCGCTGGTGGCGGCTGCGACGGCGGCGACCCGTTTCCTGCCATATGTGCTGTTTCCGGAGGGGCGGAAAGTGCCGGCGGTTGTCATGTATCTTGGAAAGGTGCTCGGCCCGGCGGTATTCGGTATGCTGGTCGTGTACTGCCTGCGCAATGTCGACATGGCGTCGCCGTCACACGGGATTCCGGAACTCATCGCATGTCTTGTGACGGTGGCGCTGTACGTCTGGAAGCGGAATATGGTCCTGCCGATGGCGGGCGGCACGCTCTGCTACATGATTCTGCTGCACACGGTCTTCTGAGAAGCGCCCTCTGGCTCTCCTGGCGGGGCAATCCATCCCGCCTGTGAACAAAAAAAGGACCCGGGGATTCTTACACTCCCCGGATCCTTCCTCACCTGTCTTACAGGCCTGAATTGGTTTCGACTCTCTCTTATCCTTCGATGGCAATCGTGCTGCCGCCGTCCACTTTCTTCTGCTCTTCCTTCTTCGGAATGTTGATGGAAAGAACACCGTTCTCATACTTTGCGTGGATATCTTCCTGCTTCAGCTCATCGCCGACATAGAAGCTTCTTGCGAGGCTGCCGGCGTAACGCTCCTGGCGGATCAGTCTGCCGCTCTTCTTGTCCTTTTCATCCTTATCCAGTTTCTTTGCGGCGGCAATGTTCAGGTATCCGTCCTTGAGCTGTACCGCGATCTCATCCTTCTTGAAGCCCGGGAGATCGATCTCGATATCATAGCTGCCGTTATTCTCGCGAACATCGGTCTTCATGACTCTCGCCGCGTTCTTGCCGTAGAGCGGATTCTTTCTGCCAAAGAATGCATCGTTAAAATCATCGTCAAACCAATCATCCATCAAATTTTCACCAAAGATACTCGGGAACATCATACGTCATTCCTCCTTCTTGCTTTGAAATTATTCAGGATGCTGTTCTGAATTGCTGCGTTATGATGTAACCTTCCGGAGGGAGTCGGGAGCTTTCCGGATCCTCTTCGGTCTTCCGGGTTCCTCTCTTCGTTCCCTCTTTCTGTTTACATCTTGCATTATAGCAGGATTGTTAGCACTGTCAAGAGGTGAGTGCTAATTTTTTAGAATTTTTTGCGCTGGTTTTCTTCACGCCGCACAAAACGCCGGATACCCGGGATCTTGCACGTCCGTCTTGTTCGGAACTAAGCGGTATTATATAGTGTTGGAAAAAGGAGAAGCAGTATGCGGAATATTCAGATCGTTGTCGCACCGGATCTTCTGTTATATATGAAGGAAACGGGGAAGAGAAATATTGTCGTGCAGGTGGCGCAGGCGGAGCACAGTGAGATTGAGATCGCCGAGATCTTCGTACAGCTTATGAATGACCGGAGAGCAGAGGAACTGCTTGGGAGACGCTTCCAGGCAAGACAGATTCCGGATTGCGGCGTGCGGGTGCTGTTTCCTCCGTATCATCTGATCTATGAGGATACGGTCACCTTCACCTGGAAGCACTGGGGACCATTCAAGAAGCTGGCATGGAGCGGGATCCGGACCGGGAGCATCGGCGGCTCCCGGTTCTGAGATGTGTGCGCCAGCACGGCAAATGTACACAAATTCTTAAAATTATGAATAAAATCTTAAATTAGAATTGAAAACGATGCCAGAAAAGAGTAGAATTCCTTTGCATCTGAAGATGAATGCGCCGGCAGAAGCTGCCGTCAAGACCATCTTCGGACAGTAAAAGATTTGGGAGGATCTGTTTCATGGCTTGGGACAACGCATTGGTTGCAATAACCGTTTACATGGTGCTTTTTGCAATCGGTCATGTCATTGCGCAGAAGACGAAGGGGGTCATCGTTGAAGCCCTGTTCCTCAGCGCGGTGTATCTGGTTGCATTCATCACCGGAATTTTTCCGTCGGACACGCTCAGCAACACCGGCGTCGTGTCGGTCATCGGTTCATTTGGTATTCTGCTTCTGGTCACCAACCTCGGTACAATGATCGAGCTGAAGCAGCTGCTCAGAGAGTGGAAGACCGTTGTGGTATGCCTGGGCGGCATGGCCGTCATGGCTGTGTTCTTCCTGGTGATCGGCCTTCCGCTGTTCGGCAGAGAGTACACGTTGAGTGCTCTTCCGCCGGTCGCCGGAGGTCTGGTTGCAACCGGCCTTGTCGCGAACGCGGCTGAGGCAGCCGGCAAGCCGGATTTCGGCGCATTTGCCTCGCTTCTTTGCTCGCTTCAGACTTTCTTTGCTGTTCCGCTCTCCTCGCTTCTGGCAAGATCCTATGCGAACAGCCTCGTAAAAAGCGGTGAGTATCTGAATGAGGGCGGGAACGGCAAGAAGAGCCGTTTCCCGAGTTTCAAGGTCATCAAGAGCTTCCCGCAGATCATGAACGACAGCAGCAACATCGTAGCCCGTCTTCTCATTGTCGCTCTGATCGGATCCCTTGTTTCTGCCGCAACGGGCGGCAAGTTTCCGGCGGCCGTATCGGTTCTGATCTTCGGTATCATTTTCACAGAGCTTGGTTTCCTGGAGCCGCAGTCCCTCAGCAAGGCCGGCTACATGAACTTCCTGCTCATGGGCCTTGTCATGACGCTGCCGAACAGCTTCCGCAGCCTGACGCTGGAGTCCTTCGGCAATATGCTCGCTCCGGCCATTGTCTTCCTGATCATCGGAGCTGCCTCTCTGATGCTGGGCGGTGCCCTTGTGGCGAAGGTCCTTCGCGTTGACTGGCGCCTCGGAGCGTCGGCGGCACTGTCTGCCATGTTCGGTTATCCGCTCACGGAGATCATCTCCCGTGATGTCGTGGAGAGCTTCAACCTGGATGAGGAAAAGTCGGAGAAGCTTCTGAATAAGATCATGCCGACTCTGATCGTCGCCGGTTTCACGACCGTGACCATCGCATCGGTTGCAATCGCCGGTGTGATCGCCCCGATCATCTTCCAGTAATCGAATCGCGGAATATTTTCAACTGCTCAGAGGGAGGAAGCTGGAAGCCTTCCCCAGAGACGAAGAAATTGCTCCCGGTCACGCGCCGTATCCGCCGTGGCCGGGAATTTTTTAAAGTGACGCCCACAAAAAAGCATATGTGCGCTAGACGCGGACATGCCGGCGTGCTAAAATGTTTGAAAACTTTCTTAAAAAAGCAGATCCGCCAGGATCTGCGGGGAGGAAAGGGGAGACAAGTGGCGCAGCACGACGAAGAACTTAAGGAAGGACTTGAAAAAGTTCTGCGGGTTTTCGCCGGATATTACGATATTAATCGAGAGGCGCCGCTGGTGCCGTTTGACGCGGAAGCGGAATTCCGCATGCACGGAGAAGAGTTTCTGCTGATCCGGTCGGCGAAGATCACCGAGATGGATTCAAGGGAATTTGCCTTTTTTGCTACGCGGGAGGTCCTGACCGGAGAGGAATTCACCGAACTTCAGGAGAAGGCCTGGGATGCGGGGCTTGCGCGCGTAAACGTCGGGGCACACCACCGCAACTCGGATGTGCTTCTGGTGATTCTGGCGTGGAAGGTGGACGCAGATGCCGTGCGGCAGATCCGCAGGTCCCGGCACTACAGGAGTTACCGGTTCGGTCTGCGCGGCTGGAGCGAGAGCCGGACGGCGGTGGCAGAGCTTTCCACCGGACGGCGGTATTTCAGCCGGACGGGCGACACGCTGAAGCGGTATCTGAAAAGTGTATAATCTGAGCGCCTCGGGCAGGGGAGAGTCCGGGGCGCCTGCATTATAAATATCCCTGAAAAAGGAATAAAGAGGAGTAAAGTATGACAGGTGTATTGATTCTGGTTGCCGCGCTTGTCTGCCTGGCCGTTGGGTACATCGGCTACGGCGGATGGCTGGCCAAGACCTGGGGGATCGACCCGAAGCGGGAAGTCCCCTCCCAGACGCTGGAAGACGGCGTTGACTATGTTGCGGCGAAGCCGCAGGTTCTGATGGGGCACCATTTCTCATCGATTGCCGGCGCCGGCCCGATCAACGGACCGATTCAGGCGTCTGTGTTCGGGTGGGTCCCGGTGTTCCTGTGGTGTATCGTCGGCGGAATATTCTTCGGCGGCGTGCAGGATTTTGGCTCTCTGTTTGCGTCTATCCGTCATGACGGCAAGTCAATCGGGGAAATCATCAAGGATACCATGGGAAAAAGAGCGCAGAAACTGTTCATTCTCTTCTGCCTTCTGGTTCTGATCCTGGTTATCGCTTCTTTTGTTAATATTGTGGCCGGGACATTCTACACGACGCCGGAACAGTTCGCGGCGGGCACGCATTTTGGTTTTGTAAGTGCGCCGACCGGCAATCAGACCACGGCGATCGTATCGATTCTGTTCATCTTCCTGGCGATCATCTACGGCCTGCTCACCAACCGGGCCGGACTCAAGGTGGGACCGGCGACGGTACTCGGCATCATCGGCATCGTGGCAGCGCTGATATTCGGCGTGCGCGTCGGCTTCGCCATGAACCGGACCGGCTGGATCGTTTTCGTGGCTGTTTACATCGCCATCGCTTCGCTGGTTCCGGTATGGATCCTGCTGCAGCCCCGTGATTATCTCTCCAGTTTCCTGCTCTACGCCATGATGATTCTGGCGGTCATCGGAATCTTCTCGACAGCCGCGACCGGCCGCGCTGAATTCGACATTCCGGCCTTCACCGGATGGAATTCGTCCATCGGACCGATGTTCCCGGCACTGTTCGTAACGGTTGCCTGCGGCGCCTGCTCCGGCTTCCACGCCCTGATCGCCTCCGGTACGACCAGCAAGCAGCTCGACAACGAAAAGCATGCACAGCCGATCGCCTACGGATCGATGCTCATCGAGTCCGCTCTGGGCATCATCTCCATTGTGGCACTGGGTGCCGTGTATCAGAAGTATGTCAGCGGCGGCTTCGGCTCGCCGTCGGCGGCCTTTGCGGGCGGTATCGCCCTGATGTTTGGCGACGAGGGAAGCGTTGTGTACACGCGGATCTATGCGATGCTCACACTGGCGGTATCGGTATTCGCCCTGACGTCGCTTGACACGGCAACCCGCCTGTCCCGCTTCATGTTCGCCGAGCTGTTCCTCCGCGAGGGGGAGGCGAGCTGGAAAGAGGCGAAGGGCATCCGAAAGCTTCTGGCCAATCCGCTGTTCTCGACAGCTCTCATGGTTATCATCGGTTCCACGCTGGGCGGCATGTCGCTGTCTGCGATCTGGGCGCTGTTTGGCGCCGCCAATCAGCTGCTGGCCGGTATTGCGCTTCTTGCCGTGTGCTGCTGGCTGGGTGAGGTTGGCAAGAACAACAAGATGTTCTATGTCCCGATGGTCTTCATGCTCTGCGCGACCATCACAATGCTTGTCATGAAGGTTCAGAGCGGTATCGCGACGATTGCCTCCGGCTACGCCAATATCAAGACGCCGGTGTGGGGCGTGTGGTTCCAGCTCATCTTCGCCATTGTCATGGTGATCCTGGCGCTGTTCCTGGTCGTTGAGGCCATCAATGCGTTCAAGGCGCAGGCGGCCAGAAGAAAGGCTGCCGGAAAGGCCTGACCTTTTGCGCCTGGCGCGAAGAATACTGTTTACCCGGGCGGCCGCCTCTTTTCCGTGAAAGGAAGAAGCGGCCGCTTTTTGTCACACCGGGAGATCTGCAGACCTTCGACGCCGGTGTCACCGGCTTGTCTGTCAGATACTGGAAGAAAGGAAGATGGAGAATGGATATCCTTGATTTCCTGCGGCATCAGGATATTCCGGACGCGATGATCCGGGATATCCAGGATTACCGGAGATTCTACAAGGTTGCCGGCGAAGTGAAGGACAGAATTCCGGTCCCCGAGTATATGTACTACGGGAGAGATGTGTGGGAAGAGGCCATCAGTGCGCTTCTGGCCGGCGAGAATCTGCTGCTGTCCGGTCCGAAGGCGACCGGAAAGAACGTGCTCGCACAGGGGCTGGCGGCCGCTTTCGGCCGTCCGTCCTGGGACATTTCCTTATACATCAACGTGGACGCGGAATCCCTCATCGGAACGGATACGTTCCGGGACGGGCAGGTGCAGCTGCGGGAAGGACTGGTGACACTCGTCGCCCGGTATGGCGGCTTCGGCGTTCTGGACGAGATCAACATGGCCAGAAACGAAGCTCTTGCTGTGCTCCACGCGGTGCTGGACTTCCGGCGCCTGATCGATATCCCCGGCTACGGCCGGGTGAAAGTGAACGAGGCCTCCCGCTTTATCGGCACCATGAACTACGGATATGCCGGCACGAGAGAACTCAACGAGGCACTTGCATCCCGCTTCATGGTCTTGCAGATGCCGGTCATATCACAGGAGAACCTGCAGCGCCTCATCCGCGACCAGTACCCGGATATCCGGCCGGAATACGCGGACGAATTCGCCAGGCTGTTCTCGGAGATCCGCAGCAAATGCGAGGGCGGCGAAATCACAGGCAAGGCACTGGATCTGCGCGGCCTTCTGGCTGCCCTGCGCATGATCCGAAAAGGGCTGCCCGCCGGCAAGGCCCTGGAGATGGGGATCGTCAACAAGTGCTTTGACCGGTATGAGCGGAAGCTGATATCGGACATAACAGCTGTGCGCATCCCGGCACAGCTTACGTCGGACGAGGTGTTCATGGCCTGAAGAAGGGGTCTGCGGTGAAAATTACCGATTTTGAAAAACGCAGGGCTGACAATCTGATCTGGAGCGCCGCGGGAGATTATGGGATTAAACCGGGATTTCGCGTGTACACGCCGCAGGGAGAAGCCGATCTGTACTGGAACAGCATCGTGGGCGCCGTCTACCGGCACTTTGACCGCGCACAACTCACCGAGAGTTATGACCGCTTCCGCGGCATGAGTCTTCAGAGCACATTCGAGAACCTGTTCTGGATCGGTATGGAAGATGCAGCCTATGCGAAGGAGAAGGATGAGCGGCGGATCCTGCCGGCGCTGCGGCGCGGATACTGCCAAAGGAGACTGACTCAGGGCGCGGAAGATGATACTCTGCCGGAGAGAATCCTGAAAGGGCATCTGCACCACTGCCTGGGAGAACGGTATGAACTGGCCCTGGAGAGGGACCGGCGGATCCTTGTGTGCCTGGAAAGTCTGCAGGGGCTTGACACAAAAGCAATACTCGACAGGCTCACGGCGCTCTTTGAGGAGGAGTTTAACTTCGACAGAAACCATGAGCCGGGCGAACCGGAGGATGATGAGGAAAAGAGGCATTTTTCACTGTCGTTTCCTTTTCTGGCGTTTCACAGGAAGCCGGAGTGTATCCGGCCGCCGGTGCGGCGGCTGGTCTTTGGCATAGCGGAACATGTGGACGAGTATTCGCTCAACAACGGCGACCCTGTCTACACGGGAGAAGGGCAGATGCGCCGGGGACAGACAGATGAGGGCCTGCGGCGCTATATCGAGAATTCCTACGGTGCGCCGATGTACGACGGCGGCCTTGTCCGGCAGATGGCCAGAGACTACTGCACGGGCCCACACGCGGGGTGCCGCCTGCACTTCACGCGGGGCGACTACGGGAAGATGCAGTGGGATTTCAACACGTCCGGGCAGAAGCAGCGGCGCGCGCTGCGGGCGCAGACGGAAAATGAGCAGTACTACGACCAGAACCGGCAGGTCTGTCAGATTGCTATTCAAGCGCTCGCCGAGCGGATCCGAAGCACCATTGTCGCAAAGCAGGATGATCTCAGGATGTGCTCTGACAGCGGCAGACTGGATGCGTCCCGCGCCTGGCGCGCCGGAATCCTGCAGGACGAGCGGATATTCCGGAAAACGGTTCGGGGAGACTCCGGGACGCTGGCGGTGCAGCTGCTGTTGGACGCATCGACGTCTCAGATTCAGCAGCAGAAGACGGTGGCGGTGCAGGCATTTATCATCGCGGAAAGCCTGAGCAGATGTCAGATCCCGGTGTGTGTGAATTCATTCTGCTCCATGAGCGGATATACGATCTTCACGCAGCTGCGCGATTACAACCGGCCGGAGGATGACCGGCGGATCTTCCGCTATTTCACATCCGGCAGCAACCGGGACGGTCTCGGGATCCGGATCGCGGCCGGCCAGATGAAGGGGCTTGCGCAAGACCGCAAGCTGCTCATCATCTTAAGTGACTGCAGGCCGAACGATGTAGTGAAGATCCACACGGGCGCCGGGGAGACGGAGAGCTACAGCGGGGACGCCGGGATCCGGGATACACAGGCGCAGGTGCATGCGGCGCGCATGGCCGGTGTGCAGGTCCTGTGCGTGTACATGGGAGATGACGGGAAGCTGCCGGACTGCGTGTCTGTCTACGGGCGCGGAAACTTTGCCAGGATCCGCGATCTGTCTATGCTTGCGGATACTATCGGGAATCTGATACGGGACCAGCTGCGGAATTAAAGTAAGAAAACAGTCGGAAAACAGAATAAAATAATTTAAAATCCGTCTTTTTGTTGACAAATGCAAGGGCATATGGTATCTCTATACCAAGGCGGACGAAGGCGTCTCCGGAGAAGACTGATTCCGGGGACGCTTTTTTCACAGATGTGCGCTATGCACGGACATCTGTCGTCTGCTAAAGTACAGACGCCGGATACACAGGGGAAGCGCGGAGGCAGGAATGAGACAGAAGCGGATGAGCGAAGAAGAGTACAGGAAATATCTGGACGGCGTGAACAGGCGCGATCACGATGCCTGCGGCATCGGCGCGATCGTCAACATCGACGGGCATCAGGACACGGCGGTCGTCGATGATGCGCTGAAGATCGTCGAGAAGCTGGAGCACCGCGCGGGCAAGGATGCCACGGGCAAGGTCGGTGACGGCGTCGGCATACAGACGCAGATTCCGAAGAACTTTTTTGACAAAGTGTGCCGCAGGGAAGGCTTTGCGGTAGGCGCGGCCGGAGATTTTGGCGTCGGGATGCTGTTCCTGCCGCAGAATACGATGCAGAGGACATTCGCCATGCGGAGGATGCAGGTCATCGCCGGGAAGGAGGGAGTTCCGTTCCTGGGATGGCGGAAGGTCCCGGTGAATCCGCAGATCCTCGGGAAGCCGGCTCTGGACTGCATGCCGGAGATCTGGCAGTGCTTTGTGGGGCGCCCGGAGGAGGTGGCGCGCGGGCTGTCTTTTGAGCAGCGCCTGTACGTGCTGCGGCGTGAGTTCGAGCAGTCGGGCGAGGACACATATGTCTGCTCCTTCTCGTCCCGGACGATTGTGTACAAGGGTATGTTCCTGGTCAGCCAGCTTCGCCGGTTCTACTCGGACCTGACGGACCCGGACTATACGTCCGCCATCGCGATCGTGCACTCCCGGTTCTCGACCAATACGACTCCGTCCTGGGAGCGGGCACATCCGTATCGATTCATCGCCCACAACGGCGAGATCAACACAATCCGCGGCAATATCGACCGTATGCTGGCCCGCGAGGAGACCATGCAGAGCTCGGTGTTCGCCGGAGAGATCGAGAAGGTGTATCCGGTCGTCAACAAGACCGGTTCGGACTCGGCGATGCTGGACAACACGCTGGAGTTCCTGTATATGAACGGAATTCCGCTCCCGCTGGCGCTGATGATCACGATTCCGGAGCCGTGGAAGCACAATGAGGATATGGACCGCGACCGCCGGGATTTCTACCATTACTATGCGACGATGATGGAGCCCTGGG
>DGVL01000095.1:0-35133 GCA_002394965.1 Lachnospira sp. UBA4285 | reverse complement strand
CCTGGGACGGGCCGGCGGCCATCCTGGCATCAGACGGCGAGATCCTGGCCGCGACGCTGGACCGCAACGGCCTGCGCCCGTCCCGCTACTATCTGACCGATGACGGACGGCTGATATTAAGTTCTGAGGTCGGGGTTCTCCCGATCGGCCCGGAGCACGTCATCTGCAAAAGCCGTCTGGCACCGGGGCGGATCCTGCTGGTGGATACGAAGCAGAAACGCATCATCTCCGATGACGAGTGCAAGCGGCTGTATTCCCGCCGCCAGCCGTACGGCGAGTGGCTGAACCGCCAGATGCTGCACCTGTCAGAGCTGAAAATCCCGAACAAGAAGGTCCCGGGGCACACGCAGGCCATGCGCAATGCGCTGTACAAGGCTTTCGGCTACACCTACGAGGACATGAAGAACATCATCCTGCCGATGGCGGAAAACGGCGTCGAGCCGACCGTATCGATGGGACACGATGTCCCTCTGGCGGCACTCTCCAGAAAGCATCAGCTGCTTTTTAACTATTTCAAGCAGCTGTTCGCGCAGGTGACCAATCCGCCGATCGACTCTCTTCGCGAGAAGATCGTGACCGACACGACTATATACCTGGGGTCTGACGGTGATCTGCTCGGCGAAAAGAGCGAGAACTGCCGCGTTCTGGAGATCAACGACCCGATCCTCACCGGCGTTGACCTGATGAAGATCCGGGAACTCAACGAGCCGGGATTCAAAACCTGCACGGTCTCGATGCTCTACTACGCGAGCACGTCGCTGGAGGCGGCGGTTACGCAGCTGACTGTCTCGGTGGACCGGGCGATCGCAGAGGGCAACAACATCATCATCCTGAGCGACAGAGGCGTTGACGAAAATCATATGGCCATTCCGTCGCTGCTGGCGGTGTCTGCCGTCGAGCAGCATCTGGTCCTGACCCGCCGCCGCACGAGCATCTCGCTGGTGCTGGAGAGCGGTGAGCCGCGCGATGTTCATCAGGTGGCGTGCCTGCTCGGCTTCGGCGTGCGGGCGGTGCAGCCGTATCTGGCGCACGAGTGCATAGCCGAGATGATCGACAACGGTCTGCTTGACAAGGATTACCACACCGCGATCGATGACTACAACAAGGCGCTGCTGTCCGGCGTCGTCAAGACGGCCGCCAAGATGGGCATATCGACCCTGCAGTCCTACCAGTCAGCACGCATCTTCGAGGCGGTAGGCCTCAACCGCAGTGTCATCGACAAGTACTTCGCGGGTGTCGTGTCCCGGGCAGGCGGCATCGGGATCAAAGAGATCGGCGAGGGCGTCATGGAGCGCCATGAGCACGCGTTCGACCCGCTGGGGCTTTCCACAGACCAGCAGCCGGACAGCCCGGGATTCCATTACCTGCGCAGCGGCGCGGACAAGGAAGATCATCTGTACACACCGGAGACGATCGTGATGCTGCAGAGAGCAGTCCGCGACGGCAGCTATGAGGAGTTCCGGGAATACACGAAGCTGGTGGACGCCGCATCCAGACCGCACACGCTGCGGGCTCTTCTGGGGTTCAAGGCACCGGGAAAGGCGATTCCGATCGAAGAGGTCGAGCCGGTAAGTGAGATTGTGAAGCGTTTCCAGACCGGCGCCATGTCCTACGGCGCCCTGTCGGAGGAGGCGCACGAGACGCTTGCCATCGCCATGAATACACTGGGGGCTTCAAGCAACACCGGCGAGGGTGGTGAGGACGAGAGCCGCTTCGGCACGATAAAAAACAGTGCCATCAAGCAGGTGGCATCTGCCAGATTCGGCGTCACGAGCGCATACCTGAACAGCGCAAAGGAGATTCAGATCAAGATGGCACAGGGCGCGAAGCCGGGCGAGGGCGGTCATCTTCCGGGCAGGAAGGTGTACCCGTGGGTTGCCAGGGTCCGCTGCTCCACGCCGGGCGTGTCGCTTATCTCCCCGCCGCCGCACCACGACATTTACTCCATTGAGGATCTGGCCGAGCTCATCTATGACCTGAAGAATGCCAACCGCGACGCGAAGATCTCCGTGAAGCTTGTCTCTGAGGCAGGCGTCGGGACCATAGCGTCCGGCGTCGCCAAGGCCGGCGCGCAGGTGATCCTGATCTCCGGATACGACGGCGGCACGGGGGCGGCGCCTTACTCTTCCATTCACAATGCGGGGCTTCCGTGGGAGCTCGGGCTCTCCGAGGCACACCGCAGTCTGATCGAGAACGGGCTGCGCGACCGGGTGGCACTGGAGACGGACGGCAAGCTGATGAGCGGGCGCGACGTGGCGATTGCGGCACTGCTGGGCGCGGAGGAATTCTCCTTTGGCACGGCGCCGCTCATCTGCCTCGGTTGCATGATGATGCGCGTATGCAGCAAGAACACGTGCCCGGCCGGCATCGCGACGCAGAATGCGCAGCTGCGCAGGCGCTTCTCGGGCAAGCCGGAGTATGTGATCAATTTCATGAAATTTGTCGCACAGGATCTGCGCGAGATTATGGCTTCTCTGGGCTTCCGAACGATTGACGAGATGGTCGGACGCACGGACTGCCTTGTGAAACGGGAGAACCTGATCACCGAAAGGGCGGCGATGATGGATGTCACGGCGCTTTTGAATCAGGAACTCGTCAATGCTCCGAAGCGCCACTTTGACCCGAAGGCTGTGTACGATTTTCATCTGGAGAAAACGCCGGACGAGAGCCGCCTGCTGCCGTGGTTTAAAAGATCTGCGGATGCATTCGACGCGGCAAAGGCCGAAGGCGAAGAGGAGGCAAGAGAGGCTGCCGAGAAGTCGGGCATCGTCAACATTGCCTCGGTACGCTACAATCTCCCGAAGTTCACGACGAGCCTGAAGGTTTCCAGCACGGACCGGGCGCTGGGGACAATTCTGGGGAGCGAAGTGACGAGGCGCTACCGGAACACGCTGCCGGACGACACATTTACTGTGGAGGCGGAAGGCGGCGGCGGACAGAGCTTCGGCGCGTTCATCCCGAAGGGGCTGACGATCCGTCTGACGGGCGACGCCAACGACGGATTCGGAAAGGGGCTGTCGGGCGGACGGCTCATCCTGGTTCCGCCGGCAGATTCACCGTTCAAGGCGGAGGAGAACATCATCGCCGGCAATGTGGCGCTGTACGGCGCCACCAGCGGAACCGCGTTCATCCGCGGCGTTGTGGGCGAGCGGTTCCTCGTGCGCAACTCCGGCGCCGTGGCGGTTGCGGAAGGATGCGGCGATCACGGATGTGAGTACATGACCGGCGGCACGGCGGTGATCCTCGGGCCAACCGGCAAGAACTTCGCGGCCGGCATGTCCGGCGGCACGGCTTATGTGCTGGATCAGACACATACACTCTACCGGCGGCTCAACACCGATATGGTTGCCATGGAGGATGTTACGAAGCCGGGCGACCTGGAGGAGCTGCAGAATATTCTGACCGAGTACGAGAAGGAGACGAAGTCAGAGCTCGCGGGCAGGATCCTGGCGGATTTTGACGCTTTCGCGAAGGATTTCCGCAAGATCGTGCCGAACGATTACCGGGAGATGCTCGAAGAGATCAACCGGCAGCGTCAGCAGGGACTGAACTATGATGAA
Organism: Lachnospira sp. UBA4285; assembly: GCA_002394965.1. Lineage (GTDB taxonomy): Bacteria > Bacillota > Clostridia > Lachnospirales > Lachnospiraceae > UBA4285. The sequence goes on along the minus strand of DGVL01000095.1, from coordinate 31,573 downwards.
GCGGTTCTGAAGGCATTCGGGGAGGTGACCAGCCGTGGGTAAAGCAACAGGATTTATGGAATACAGCAGACAGGACAACGGTGACATCCCGCCGCTTGAGCGGGTGAAGACATTTGCCGAGTTTCATGAGCCGCTTCGCGAACATGAACGCCGGGAGCAGGCGGCGCGCTGCATGGACTGCGGCGTTCCGTTCTGTCAGTCGGCGATGAAGCTGTCCGGGATGTACACGGGCTGCCCGCTGCACAATCTGATCCCGGAGTGGAACGATGAGATCTACCGCGGGCACTTCTCAGCCGGTGTCAGACGACTGCTGAAGACGAGCAACTTCCCGGAATTCACGGGCCGCGTGTGCCCTGCCCTGTGTGAGAAGGCCTGTATCAACGGCCAGTACGGTGACCCGGTGACCATTCACGACAACGAGCGCTTTCTGATCGAGACCGCCTGGGCGGAGGGGAAGATGAAGCCGCAGGAGATAAAGGTCCGCTCCGGAAAGTCGGTCGCCGTCATCGGCAGCGGCCCGGCAGGCCTCGCGGCGGCGGACACGCTGAATCACCGCGGCCATACGGTCACGGTGTACGAGCGCGAGGACAGAGTCGGCGGACTGCTGATGTACGGAATTCCCAACATGAAGCTTGACAAATCGGTCATCGCGCGCCGCCGGCTGCTCATGGAGGCGGAAGGCGTGACGTTCCGGACAGGGGTCAATGTCGGAAAGGATGTGACGGCAGCCGAACTGCTGAAGAAATATGACGCGGTGATTCTGGCCGTCGGCGCCAAGCAGCCCAGGGCGCTGGCCGGTGCCGATCCGGAGGCGGTAAAGGGAGTCTGCTATGCGGTGGACTTCCTGAAGAGTACCACAAAGAGTCTTCTGGGATCCCGCAGCCCGGAGGAGGAGAGCCGCAAGGCTCCGGTCCTTGACGCAGATCTCTCGGCGGACAATTTCCGCAGACACAAGGATTTCATCAGCGCGAAAGGGAAAAACGTCGTCATCGTCGGAGGCGGCGATACCGGAAACGACTGCATCGCGACAGTGCTGCGCCACGGCTGCAAGTCGGTGACGGCGCTGGAGATGATGCCGCAGCCGCCGGCGACAAGAGCGGCCGGCAATCCGTGGCCGGAGTGGCCGAAGGTGCTCAAGACGGACTACGGCCATCAGGAGGCGATCGCCCTCTACGGCCATGACCCGCGTGTCTATGAGACGACGGTAAAGGAAATCCGCAAGGACAAGGACGGGAATCTGAAGTCCATCGTCACGGTGAAGGCTGCATTTGAAAACCGGAAGATGGTTTTCGTGAAGGGGACGGAGAAAGAAATTCCCTGCGAGCTGCTTCTCATCGCCGCCGGATTCGTCGGCTGCGAGCCCTATGTGGCGGAGGCCTTCGGGGCAGAGCGCAGTGCGCGGGGCTGCATTGCGACGCAGGAGGAGGACTTTCACGTGAAGTCCGACAAGACCGGTCGCCTGTTCACGGCTGGCGACTGCCGCCGCGGCCAGTCCCTTGTGGTCTGGGCGGTGAATGAAGGCCGCCGTGCGGCGGCACAGGTCGACGAGTATCTGATGGGCTACACGCCGCTGGTGCGTTGAGACGGGAATGATTTCATGCAATTCCGATATTCTCCGGATTTTTACCTGCCGGAGGATATCGGATTTTTAGTGAAACAATCCTTTTTTCCTGTAAGGCTCGGAGTTTATGGAAACCAGGGTGTAGCCGGTCTCTTTGATGGCACTTTTCAGAGCCTCCGGATCCGGCGGGGTCTCCGATATGATCACGGACTCGCCTTTGCGGTGGCTCGACTTGACGCTTTTGACCTGGCAGGCGTGGCGGATGGCCTCGTTTATATGCGATTCACACATGCCGCACATCATTCCGTCTATCTTCAGAGTTGTCTTTGTCATATTTCTGTTCTTTCTGGCTGTCTACTGATAGATGACACTAACATATAGTAGCACATGCGTACAGAAAGGGCAAATGTATCTGTCACCGGTCTTCGCGGGGCAAATCCGTGTCAGACGCAGAAGCCGGGGCTTTCCTGCCGGCCGGCTGAGGATTCTTTTCTTCTTTCTTTTCGTGCCGGCGGATAAGCCAAGGGATAAAGCCTTCGCCGTACAGATAGCTGATGATCGCAGCGATGGGGATGGCCAGCAGGATACCGATCACGCCGAACATCCGGCCGAATATGATAATGGAGGCCAGCACGAGGATCGACGGGATCTGCAGGGCCTGACCGTAGAACTTCGGCTTCACGACATATCCGTCGAAGGTCTGGAGGATGATGGTGAAGATAAGGAACGAGACCACATGCCATGGGTTGACAAGAAGCAGAATGAACGCGCCGATGATGGCGCCGACGATGGGTCCGAAGGTGGGGGCGAGGTTGGTGACGCCGACCACGACGGAGATCAGGACCGCATAGGGCATGCGCGCAATGGCCATGAAGATGAAGTTGGCGGCGCCCACGAAGAGAGCGTCGAGGAGCTCACAGATGATGTAGCGGATCAGAATGGCGTTGCAGCGGCCCCAAAAGGCAGACATGCCGGCGTAGGACTTCTCCGGAAGGAGGAGACGCAGAAGGCGGCGGAAGCCGGACTGGAGGCTCTCCTTGTCGACGAGAAAGTATATCGACATGATAAAGGCCACAACCCACATCAGGAGATTGCTGCCGATCTGTGTGGAAGTTCTGATCAGGTCGTCGAAGTTGGAAGGGACGAGAGAGACGATCTTGTCCAGAAGACTGTTTCCGGTGGATACCATCTGGGATATGTCAAGTCCGCTTGAGGACGCACTTCCTGCGATGGAATTCAGGATGTTCTGAAGGCCCTCAACATATCCGTTCAGATTGTGGACGAATGATACGATGCTGTCGATGAGCTGTGGGATCAGATAGAACAGCAGCAGGGCGATCAGCAGAATGAAGAGCGACATGCTCAGTGCGACGGAAAGGACGCGGGCCAGATGCCGGCGGCGCATCTTTCCAAAGAGCGTGCGCTGGAAGAACTTGATGAGCGGGTTGAAGATGTACGCGATGATGAGTCCCAGAATGACCGGCAGGCAGATATTCCACAGGCCGGCGATGCCTCGGCCGAACAGGTTGATGTGTGTGATGAACGCATAAAAAAGTGCAATCGCGCAGCCGGCGCTGACAATGGAACTCCACCGCATGTCGGGCTTTTTGTACCATTTCATAGAAAAGACCTCCACTCTGTCAGGATAGCATACGAACGTGAAACATCCAACCTAAAAATAATACGGATCAGGCAGGCGGGAAACCCCCGGCCGGCGGGCAGCAGCGGCTTCCGGCCATCTTGCACAAAAAACGCTTCTTCCTTATAATATGTAAGATTCCAGACAGCAGCAAAAAACACGGCGCATCTACGGGGGACAGAATGAATATCGACCGATATATGTCTGAAGAGCATCACATGAACATCAACTGGCAGGAGCACCAGAAGGATCCTTCTGTCTGCATCCGGGATGCGTCTCTGACGGACAAGGCCTGGATCATCAGCCATGCGGGCATCATGGAGCTGGCGATCGGAGCCGGCGCGTGGCGGGTACTGGACATGATGGATATTCTCTGCCGCGCGCTTGACGTGAAGTGCTCGGCGGACATCGGCCTGTGCTCGCTTTCCTGCACGTTCCGCGCGAACGGCGAGAGCTTCACCCAGCAGCTGACCATCCCGACGACCGGTATCAACACGGACAAGATGCACCATCTGACCGTCTGTGTGCGAAAACTTGCGGAGCATCCGGACAGCATCTCGGTCGCGCAGGCGCACGAGATGCTCGATACGGTGCGCAGGCGGAGGGGAATGTATTCGCCCCTGCAGGTGGGGCTTGCCTCCGGCATGGCCTGCTTCGGATTCACTTTCCTGCTGGGAGGCGGTCTGATCGAGATGATCGGCGCATTCGTAGGTGCCTTTTTCGGGAACTTCTCGCGTCGGCTCATGATTGATCGCAAGATGTCCCTGATCGCCAATGTCATTCTTTCCGTCGGCTTTGACTGCCTCATGACGATCCTGTATTACCGGATCGCGGAGGGGGTGTTTGGCATATCCAGTCAGTACGAAGCCGGATATATCTGCGCGATGCTCTTCATTATTCCGGGCTTTCCGCTCATCAACGGCGGATTTGACCTGGCCAAGTCCCATATGCGCTCCGGTATCGAGCGGCTTGTCTATGCGCTGATGATCATCACGGTGGCGACGTTCACCGGCTGGCTCACGGCATATGCTCTGTCGTTTCAGCCGGGTGACTTCGCGCCGCTTGGCCTGGGGATTGCCAGTATGGCCTTTCTGCGGCTGATTTGCAGTTTCCTCGGTGTGTACGGATTCTCCATGATGTATAACAGCACGCCAAAGATGTGCCTGATTGCCGGGCTGATCGGCATGATCGCCAATACGCTTCGGCTCGAGCTCGTGGACCTGGCGCACATGCCGGCTCCTGCGGCGGCGCTCATCGGCGCTTTTACGGCGGGTATCCTCGCGGCAGTCGTATGCCGGAAGACGGACTTTCCGCGAATTTCCATGTCGATCCCGGCGATCGTCATCATGGTTCCGGGGATGTTTATGTACAAGGCGATCTACTTCTTCGGCATCGGCGAAAACACCACAGGGCTCGGGTGGCTTTCCGGAGCGGGGCTTATTGTGCTTGCTCTTCCGACGGGCCTGATTCTGGCGCGGATTCTGACGGACCACCGCTTCCGTGTCTGCGGATGAGAAAGTGACGGATTATGAAAAAACTGATTTCATGGAATGTGAACGGCCTGCGGGCCTGCGTGAAGAAAGAGGGATTTTATCCACTGGTCAGGGAGGAAGACCCGGATGTGCTGATGCTGCAGGAGACGAAGCTGCAGGCGGGACAGATCACGATGGACCTCCCCGGGTATCACGAGTACTGGAACTACGCCGAGAAGAAGGGGTATTCGGGGACAGCACTCTTTACAAAGGAAGAACCGCTTTCTGTGACCCTGGGCATCGGCATTCCGGAGTTCGACCACGAGGGACGGGTAATAACGGCGGAATTCCCGGACTGGTATCTGATTACAGTGTACGTTCCCAATGCGAAGGAGGATCTCTCGCGGCTCTCCTACCGCTGCCGCTGGGAGGATGCGTTTCTGGCTTATATAAAGAAGCTGGAGGAAAAGAAGCCGGTCATCTACTGCGGGGACCTGAATGTGGCGCATGAGGAGATCGATCTTAAGAATCCGAAGACCAACCGGGGCCATGCCGGCTTCACGGACGAGGAACGGCAGAAGTTCTCAGAAGTTCTCGCCTCGGGCATGACGGACACGTTCCGGTATTTTTATCCGGACAAGACGGGGGCCTATTCCTGGTGGTCCTACCGGTTTCACGCACGGCAGAACAACGCCGGATGGCGTATCGACTATTTCGTGACGAGCCGTGCGCTTGACAGGCAGCTGGTGGATGCGCGGATCTACAGCAGCGTGATGGGATCCGATCACTGCCCGGTCGGGCTTCTCATCCGGGATGAAAGTGACGAAGTGTGAGACAATGCATGAGCTGAGTTATATGGCGCGTTTCTCCAACATGGCGCTGGAGGCGGCAGAGAAAAATCACGCGAAGAAAGTGCGGGCGGTGACAATCCGCGTGGGGCAGATGACGGGGCTTGTCCCGGAGTATCTGCAGCACTACTACCCGCAGACGGTAGCCGGGACGATGCTTGAGGGGAGCCGGCTCGTGATCCGGGAAGAGCCGGTTCTCGTGCGCTGCGCGTGCGGAAATGTCTACACCCCGGACAGAGGCAACGGCTATGCCTGTCCGGTATGCGGGAGCGCAGCCGGAACGCTCATCTCTGGGCGCCAGATGGATCTGGTGAGTGTGGAGATCGAAGAGTAGGCGGCGTTGCGGCTGAAGTCGGAATAGGGTATAATTTTTTTACTTACTTAAAGTCAGGAATCCTATACGCCGGATTCCGGGAACAGGGGGAAACATTGTATAGAAAAAAGCCGCAGGGATGGTGGAAGCATGTGGATTTCATCATCATGGACCAGCTCCTCCTTCAGCTTGCGTTCATTCTGGCTTTTATGGTGCGCTACAACACCACGCACCTCTGGGAGCTGCGATATTACAGTACCGATATGATCCTGATCGCCGTTGGCGGGCTCGTTGACGGCGTGCTGCTTGACAATTACAAGGATATCCTGCGCCGCGGATATCTCATCGAATTCGAGAAATCTGTCCGGATGATTCTGGTGGATCTCATATTCCTGACCTTTGCTCTGTATGTGCTGAAGTCCGGGGCGGCCCTTGCGCGTCTGATGACTTTGTATTTTGTCATTGATGCGGCCTGTCTCGTCTATGTGGCGAGGTGCCTGCGGAAGTACTGGCTCTGGCATCATCGGTTCACAGAAGGGTATACGGTACGGCAGATGCTCATTGTGGCGGATGCTGACAAGGCCGGCGCGATCATCCGCAATGTCCAGGAAAATACATACCGGGATCTTCAGATCAAGGGGCTTATTGACAGCAGCGGAAGCCTTAAGACCGGGGAGCGGATCGACAGCGTCCCGGTCGTGACGACGCTTGCGGACGCCGAATCATACATGACGACGCGCTGGATCGACGAAATCCTGGTCGCCTGCGATCCGGAAAATAATCCGGACGTCCGGAAACTTCTGGAGCTGTGCGCAGATATGGGAATTACCATTCATGTGTGCCTGACCGTTCCGGACTACGGATATGGCACCTGCGTGTTTGAAAAGTTCTGCGGCTACCCTGTCATGACAGAGAGTATGCGGATCGTCAGCACCGGTCAGCTTGCGGCCAAGCGCCTGATGGATATCGTCGGTTCCATCATCGGGCTGGCGTTCACAGGCATCTTCACAGTTATCTTCGGGCCGATCATTTTCTTCACAGATCCGGGACCGATCTTCTATTCCCAGATCCGCATCGGCGAAAACGGCCGGCGGTTCCGGATCTACAAGTTCCGCAGCATGTACAAGGATGCGGATGCGCGCAAGAAGGAACTGATGGCCGGCAACCAGATGCAGGGCCTTATGTTCAAGATGGAGAACGATCCCCGGATCCTCGGGAGCGGGCCGGATGGCACGCACCACGGGATTGGCTGGTTCATCCGCAAAACGTCTGTCGACGAATTTCCTCAGTTTTTAAATGTATTCCTGGGGCAGATGTCGCTGGTGGGGACCAGACCTCCGACAGAAGGCGAGTTTAAGCAGTACGAGGCGCATCACCGGGCGAGACTGGCGACCAAGCCGGGGATCACCGGCCTCTGGCAGGTCTCCGGGAGAAGTAAGATCACCGACTTCGAGGAAGTGGTCAGGCTGGACATGGAGTACATCAACACATGGACCGTGCGGGAGGATATAAAGATCCTGCTCAGGACTGTCAAGGCGGTAATTGCCGGGGATGGCGCCGAGTAATATTTCCCGGTCATGAGCCGGGCGGGCATGAGGAACATATGGAACTGCAGAGGGGGAGCGGCAGAGCTTGCAAAAACAACCGCGAAAGTATAAGATGAGGTTTGCTTTTTAAGGAAAGGAATGCTATGAACATCATATTGCTCTCCGGCGGATCCGGGAAGCGCCTCTGGCCGCTTTCCAACGACGTCCGCTCAAAACAGTTCATCCGGCTGTTCAAGGATTCGGATGGAAATTACGAGTCCATGGTGCAGAGAGTGTACCGACAGATTACCCGGGTCGATAAAGACGCCGCACTTACCATCGCGACCTCCAGGACACAGGTATCCGCGATTCACAATCAGCTGGGAGATCAGGTCTCGGTGTGCGTGGAGCCCATGCGCCGCGATACCTTCCCGGCGGTGGCGCTATCCTGCGCATATCTGCACGACGAAAAGGGAGTGGACGATGACGAGGCTGTCATCGTGTGCCCGGTCGACCCGTATGTAGATGACAGTTACTACGAGGCGGTGGCGAAGCTCGAGAAGCTTGTAAAGGACGGCGCGGCGGCTATCACACTGATGGGCATCGAGCCGACCTACCCTTCTGACAAATACGGGTACATCATTCCGAAGGACAAGCGTTCTGTCTCGCCGGTCAGCGAGTTCAAGGAAAAGCCGGATACGGCCACAGCCGCGGAATATCTGAAGAAAGGCGCGCTCTGGAACGCCGGTGTCTTTGCGTTCAAACTGGGCTACATGATGAAGCGGGCCCATGAGCTTCTTTCTTTTAAAGACTACAAGGATCTGTATGAGCACTACGCGGACTGCAGCAAGATTTCCTTTGACTACGCGGTTCTTGAGAAAGAACCTTCGATCCAGGTCCTCCGCTATGCCGGCGAGTGGAAGGATGTCGGCACATGGAACATGATGTCCGAGGTCATGGCCGACAAGGTCAAGGGCAACGCGCTGCTTGACGGGACGTGTGAGAACACCAATGTGGTCAATGAGCTCGACATCCCGATCCTGGTGATGGGGGCGAAAAACATGGTCATCGCGGCTTCCGGAGACGGGATCCTGATCTCGGACAAGGAGCGCTCCGGGTATATGAAGCCTCTGGTCGAGAAGATCTCGACGGACGTGCGGTATGCGGAAAAGTCGTGGGGCGATTACAAGGTCATCGATGCCGGGCCGGATTTCCTAACCGTCAAGGTGACGCTGAATGCGGGAGCGCACATGTCGTATCACTCCCATGAGTTCCGGGATGAGATCTGGACGGTGCTTTCCGGCACGGGCCGCACGATCGTGGACGGCGTGGAAAGACGCGTCAGACAGGGCGATGTGATCCAGCTCCCGGCGGGCAGCCGCCATATGATGAAGGCGGATACGCCGATGGTGGTTCTGGAGAGCCAGCTGGGCAACCGGATCACGGTGAAGGACAAGCAGAAATTTGATTTGAATGACTGAGAGGAAACGAACATGAAAAAGGCACTGATTACGGGCATCACAGGGCAGGATGGATCATTTCTTGCGGAGCTTCTGCTCGCCAAGGGGTATGAGGTCCACGGACTGGTTCGGCGCTCAGCCGAGCACACGACGGGGCGGATCGATCACATTCTGGACAAGCTTCACATTCACGAGGGCGATCTGAGTGACAGCTCCTGCCTGATTCGTCTGGTCGGCGATATCCAGCCGGATGAGATCTACAATCTGGCGGCTCAGTCCCATGTTCAGGTATCCTTTGACGCGCCGGAGTACACGGGCGACGTGGACGCCATCGGCGTTCTGCGCCTGCTGGAGGCGGTTCACATCTGCCATCTCGAGAAGAAGACGAAGATCTATCAGGCTTCCACGTCCGAGCTGTACGGCAAGGTCGAGGAGGTTCCGCAGAACGAGAACACACCGTTCCATCCGTTCAGCCCGTATGCGGTTGCCAAGCAGTACGGCTTCTGGATGATGCGCGAGTACCGCGACGCCTATGGGATGTTCTGCTCAAACGGCATTTTGTTCAACCACGAGTCGGAGCGGCGCGGCGAGACATTTGTCACGAGAAAGATTACGCTGGCGGCCGGCCGCATCGCCTGCGGCCTGCAGGATCATCTGGAACTGGGCAACCTGGATTCCAGACGTGACTGGGGCTACGCGAAGGACTATGTGGAGTGCATGTGGCTGATCCTTCAGCAGGACAAGCCGGATGACTTCGTCATCGCGACGGGCGTTCAGCACACGGTCCGCGAATTCACCCAGCTGGCGTTTCACTACGACGGCATTGATCTGGAGTGGCGTGGCAGCGGCATGGACGAGAAGGGGTACGACAAGAAGACCGGGAAGATGCTTGTCTGCGTCAACAAGGAGTGGTACCGCCCGACGGACGTGGTGAATTTGTGGGGCGACCCGACCAAGGCGAAGACGGTGCTTGGCTGGAATCCGCAGACGACAAGCTATGAGGAGCTGTGCCGCATCATGGCGCAGCACGATCTGGAACTGGCCAGGAAAGAAGCGGCGAATCGATGAAAACTGTATTGATATTCGGAATCGGCGGCTTTGTCGGCCGGTATCTCTCTGAAGAATTTAAGAAGAACGGATACGCGGTGGCCGGCAGCGACGTGCGCAGGACGGATTCAATACCGGAGTATGTTTCCTTCACGGCGGCGGACCTGCTTGACGGGGATGCTGTGAAAACGCTTGTGGCGGACGTGTCACCCGACATGATCGTCAACCTGGCGGCTGTCAGCAGCGTCGGGCTCTCCTGGAAGATCCCGCAGACGACCGTGTCGGTCAATGTCGTGGGCGCTCTGAATGTGCTGGAAGCCGCAAGGACGCTTGATCACAAGCCAAGGGTCATGTTTATCGGTTCCAGCGAGGAGTATCAGGCGGCCGACGGACCGATGAATGAGAGGACACCACTTGATGCCAACAACCCGTACGGCATCTCCAAGGTGACGCAGGAGCGTTTCGCCCGCCTGTACCGCAGTCAGTACGGCATGAAGGTGTACTGCGTGCGGCCGTTCAACCACACGGGCGTCGGGCAGAGGGACAGTTTCGTGCTCCCGAGCTTCTGCAAACAGGCGGCGCTGGTCACGAAGTCCGGCGCCCCGGGTGTGATTCACGTCGGCAATCTGGCGGCTAAGCGGGATTTCTCCGATGTGCGCGACATTGTGCGGGCGTACCGCATGATCATCGAGAGCGACGAGTCTGACACGATCTACAATGTGGGAAGCGGTCAGGCGTACGGACTTGACGAGCTTCTGAACTACATCGTCTCGCTCAGCCCGCTAAAGATCGAGGTGCAGGTAGACCCGGAGCGGGTGCGCCCCATCGACACACCGCTCATCTGTTGTGACCACAGCCTGATCACGGAGAGACTCGGATGGAAGCCGGAGTATACGATCTTTGATACGCTGAAATCCATGTATGAGGCTTTCTTGCGGGAAGCGTGAGTTTTCGGCCGTTGTGTGGGGCTATCTGTTTTGCAGAGTATATGAACTTCGGAGAAAAGTATGCAGCATGTGCCCTCTGAGTTTGACAGAGCCGTCTCTTCACTGGCTGAAAAATCGGAAGACGTTTTTGAAGCTTTTTTGAAAACGTATGAGAGCAGGCTTTATCGCTGCGCTTTTTCTGTCTGCCGGGACTGTGAGACGGCGCAGGACTTGTGCCAGGAAGCCCTGCTGAAGCTATGGCAGCTTCCGCCGGAACGGTTCCCGTCGTGCGGTCAGAGCATATGGCTGTACCGGATGATACAAAATATATATATTGACGGCCTGCGGCGGCATAAACTGCGGAATACAGGAGAGGAGATCCTGTCCTGTATTCCGGATGCCCGCTCGCAGGCCGGTTTTATTTCCGTGGAAGAAATGGATGCTTATGAGAAAAAAACCGCAGGTCTTCCTCCGGATGAGCAGCAGATTGTTGCCATGAAAATTCTGTGCGGGATGAGCCATCGCGAGATTGCAAAAGTACTTGGCAAACCGGTTGGAACGGTTCAATGGAAATATAACAAAGCCCTTCATTCTCTTCGGAACAGCCTGTCACTCTTTGCTGCCTGGGCTGCGGCAGAAAGTGTCCGGTTTTATCAGGCACAGCGCACTGGCGGTTTATTTTATTCGCGCAGCCTTTCTTTTATTTTAGCAGCGGTATTTGGCGTGGCGTTTTTTTATCTGATTTCTTATATGATGAAAAAAATACGAAGCTGATCAAGCAGCTGCCAACAAAACCTCCTTCGGATTCCGTCTTAATAGTAGAGTAAAAGACCGTGGATCATGCTATCAGGGGAGGTTATTAGAATGTGAAAAAATGCAGGGAAAAAACTAATATCATTTGCCGTTTCGGGTCTGTGAAACTGTTATACATCCTTGTGGCTGCGCTGCTGCTTTTGATTCCAGGCGGTGTGGCAGTCAGCCGTCTTTTCTTTCGGAACAGGGCACTGGAGCCGGATGTGAAGAATCTTCGGGAGAAGTATGAGACGCCGGAGATGAGCCATATATTTGCGGAGTATGACCCGGAGGGCGACCGGTCGCCGTACATGCTCTGCGGCCCGGTCCGGGAGGTATTTCCGGATGATTCGCGTTGGGATCTTAACGGAGGCTGGGGGATTGAGACGTATTATTTCCCGGTGAAAAACAGAGATGGCAGTTTTTCGTGTGTTCTCGGTGTCCTGCCGCCTCAAAGAGCCGTTTCATCCTTTTCCATCAGTACGGATCTGGCGGCGGAACTGAATGCGGCGAAGGAAGCCGGGGAAACATCCGTTTTTCTGTTTTCAAAGAAAAGCAGATACGGCCTGGAATATCAGCGCTTTGTATCCGCTGAGGGCACCGTGGTGTATGCCCCGGACGGTTCCGTGACCGGTCCGCCGGAAGAGCTTTTTGATTTTTTTAAACATACCGGCCTGAAACCGGACGCGCCCTGCGTCTTCTTCAGGCTGAAAGAGGAGTGAACAAGAATATGCATCCGGAAGCCTATGAGTTCGGGGCGATGATCCGCTCCGTCACGGCACTGGGATCGGATGAGAAGCCACGGATTCCGCCGCAGGATATGGGCATCTGCTCTCTGCAGTACAGAGGCAGATGTCTTTTTTGTTTATCTTTTTCGGAAAATGCTCTCCCGCGGCGCCGGAAGCGTGTAAAATAACGTTGCAGCCGGTACACCCGGCCTGCGGGAGGAAGCGGCAGATGATTCAACTGGATGAGAATTTCACAGTCCCTGCATACTTTCCTGCATTTGCCTGCAAGTGCGGGAAGTGCCGGCACACCTGCTGTCAGGGGCTTGCGATCCGGATCTCGCAGGAGGAGTATTTTCGCATGGTGGGGGAGAAATGCCCGCCGGACGTGCGCGCAGATCTTGATCTGGCGCTGCACACGCTGGGGCGCGACGCGGACCCCGGGAGCTACGCCATGCTTTCGCCCAACTTCAAGGGGGACTGCCGGCTGCTGGGGAAAGACGGCCTCTGCCGGCTTCAGGCGGCCTGCGGAAGCGGCGCGATCTCTGTTGTCTGCCGTCTGTATCCGAGGCGGCCGCAGCTTTTGAATCGCCAGAGAGCGTGCGGGAGCACTCTGCCGGTCCCCGAGATGAGCATGAGTAACGCGTGCGAGGCGACGCTTGAGCTGCTGCGGGATTTCCCGGAAGCAAACCCGGTAAGACTGACTTCCCGCCGGGTGGCTTTTCAACTGGCGGATCTCCCGAAGAAGGAAGAAAATCCGGATCTGCTCCACGAGCTGCAGGTCCACCGGATGTGCGTGCGGATCATGGGCGATGAGACGCTTCCTCTGGCCGAGCGGGCGCGGAGACTGAAGTCGTTTCTGGAGATTGCCTTTGATACAGACCGGGAAGGTGAGCGCATGGTCCGTGCCGCTCTTTCCATGCCATCGCCGCTTATGGTGGCGATGCTGAAGAATTTCGCGGCAGACAGACCGGATCTGTCGCCGGCGGCAGCTGCCTGCCGGCCGGAAGATGATTTCCGGGTGCTCAGTCGGGCAGAAGGCGCGTTTCTCGGCCGCGTCATGGCAAATGACCTCTTTCTGCGCCTGTTTCCGTATGGCAGCCGGGGGCTTTCGCCTCTGCAGACAGAAGCGGCGATGATCATGCTGATCCGTATGCTGCTGATTCTCACCGCGCTGCCGGGAGGCGCCGCATCGGAGGCGGGGATCGACCGCATGGTGGCATTCTTCCGGATGGCGGAGCTGACGGATTTTGACGCGGCAGTACTTCGCCGGTTGGAATATTGAAAAACATCCCGGCGGGGGTTACACTAAACGAAGCAAAATAAAACAGGGGAAAGAAAATATGATACGCAACAAAATCTGGCGCCGCATCGCGGCAGTCGTATTTCTTTTGACACTCGCGGCCATCGGTTACGCCGCGTACCGGCTCATCCGGCTTAATATGCTGCCGCAGAAGATGCTGATCGCAATCGGCGCGGCCGCGGCGGTTCTCCTCGTTCTGTGCGCCTTTCTTCTTTTTAAAAAAGGCCGGCACAGAAATCATATAAGACAGCTGCGCCGGATCCTGGCATGTGTGCTGTGCGCGGCGCTTTCCGGCGGCTCGCTGTATGCAGCCGACGTGGCGGGCAGGCTCACAAGCACGCTGGACACGACGACGAATGTACAGACGGAAGCAGCCGGCACGAAGGTCGGCGTCTATGTGAGAAGTGATGATACTGCCGCGGCAGTCACGGACATCGTTTCGGATCCGGTGGGGGTCCTGACGCAGCTCGGACGGGGTGCGGCGGATGCGGCCGTCACACAGCTGGAGGCTGAGGCCGGAAGTGAAGCGCAGCTCACGGAGACGGACGCCATGACAGATCTGGCGGATCTTCTGTACAACGGGGATGTGCGCTCTATCGTGGTGAAGGAATCCTATCTCTCTCTCCTGGAGGATGTGGACGGCTACGCGGACTATTCTTCCAGAATGCGGCTCCTGCGGGAGTACACGATCGATCCGGAAGACGACACAGACGCCAGCGTGGCCATCACGGAAGTCCCGGAGCCGGAACCGGATGCGGCGGAGGGGGCATTTGTCATGTATCTGAGCGGCTCGGATACGCGGGACGCGGGGCTTCCGGAATCGAGCCGGTCGGATGTAAACATTCTGGCGGTTGTGAACCCGGACACACACGAGGTCCTGCTGGTGAATACGCCGAGAGACTACTACATCCCGAACCCGGCGGGCGGCGGTGCGCTCGACAAGCTGACGCATCTGGGGCTGAACGGCGTGGGCAACTCGATGCAGGGACTTGCCGATCTGTACGGAATATCGATCCCGTACTACGCGCAGATCAACTTCACCGGATTTGAGACGCTTATTGATGCGGTGGGAGGCGTGGATGTCGACTCGCCGTATGCGTTCACGACGGATACGGACGGCGGCGCGACGCATGTCGTGCAGGGCATGAATCACTTCAGCGGCGCGCAGGTTCTGGCATTCGCCAGGGAGCGGCACGCGCTGGCGGCCGGCGACAATGAGCGTGGGCGAAACCAGATGCTCGTTATAGAGGCGGTTATCAGGAAGCTCACGAGCGGCACAACGATTCTGACGCATTACAGCTCGATTCTGGACTCCCTCTCGGGAATGTTCCGGACGAATATGTCTTCAGACGATCTGAGCACATTCGTCAGACAGCAGCTGAATTCCGGCGCCGGCTGGCACGTCACGAGATTCGCGGTCAGCGGGTACAATGACGAGCAGCCTTCCTATTCGCTGCCGACCCCGAACTATGTGATGCAGCCGAATTGGGACAGCGTATCCGAGGCGAAGAACATGATCGGAGAGGTGCTGGCCGGGCAGACGCCGCAGGACAGTTGAGGCGGTATGACGGTTGAATTTTCGGAGTGTTTTCGATATTCTAAATATAAATACGAATAAACCGCTTTATTGCATTCAGCATACCAAAGGAGAGCGACATGGCAGAAATCATCGGAACAGAAGAGAACTTCAAGAAAGAAGTCCTGGAGGCTGACAAGCCGGTACTGGTGGACTTCTGGGCGACATGGTGCGGACCGTGCAAGATGCTGGCGCCGACCGTGGCGGCTCTTGCCGAAGAGAGAAGTGATATCAAGGTTGTCAAGGTTGATGTGGATGAAAATCCGAATCTGGCGGAACAGTACGGGGTTTCTTCGATTCCGACGCTCATTGTGTTTAAAAACGGCGCGCCGGCAAAGCAGTCTGTAGGACTGGTGCCGAGATCCCGGATCGACGAGATGCTTGCCTGAGACGAGCGAGCGGCTCAGCTATCGGATTCATCGGATATTAGAAACGGAGGCGACTTTCTATGTGGCCGATATCAGATGAAATGACGCCGGACAAGCTGAAGAACACCGCCTATATGCTGCTGAAGGTCATACCGGGAAAGGCCGGCCTGGCTTCGGATCTGATCGTGGATTACATCAGCCCGGAGTGCCGCAGCATGATGGAGGTGTTCGGATTCGCGGTGATCCCGGCGGGAGGATCGATGCAGCCGCTGATGCGGTCCATGCAGACGGACTGGCAGAAAGATTTTTACGATGCGGCTTTTCTGGGAACACAGCTGCACCGCGTGATCCGCTACGGAGACGACGGGCAGTGGTTTGAGGTGCGGCTTCAGCAGGCGGACGAGTCAGGGCGCTGCCTGGTCATCTTCCGGATGACGGACGACGGCGGAAAGACAGGATCCGGCGAGGAGGATGATGACGACAGCCTCAGCACAGTGAACCTGAGCCTGACCTGCTCAAACCTGATGAACGGCAGTCTTCACATCCGCGAGGCGCTGGAGGCTGTGTTCTCTATTCTGATCGGAAGGCTGGAGGCGGACCGGTGCCTGCTCATTGAGACGGATTCCCAGACCGTGTGGATTTCGTTTGAAAAGGCAAAAGGGGATGTAAAGCCGCTGGGCATCTGCGAAAAGCTGCCCATGCAGTCCTTTGTCGGTATGGTCGGACCGGTCACGAAGGACGGCCTCATCATGGTCAGGAGTCTGAGCGAGAATGTCTCGCTGCACCCGCAGGAGAGACGAATTCTGAGCAGCCTGAATGTGCACAGCTATATCGCCGTGCCCCTGTACGACAGCAGCCGCCTGATGGGTTTCCTGGCAGCCGTCAACTTCGATGCCGCAAGAGCGAGCCGCGCAAAGAACCTTCTGCGCCTGATCGGGGCGACGGTCGCTGCGGCTGTCAAGACGGAGAATATGCGGCAGCGGCTGTTCTTCATGTCGCGGCATGATCCGCTGACGTCTCTTAAGAACCGGCAGTCCCTGCCGGAGATCCTGGACAAGCTGGAGAAAAGCAATGAATGCGCCGGCGTGGTTCAGGGCGATATCGATGGCCTGGGGAAGATCAACCGGGAAAAAGGTCTTAAGGCCGGAGACGCCTGTATTATGCACTGCGCCGAATTCCTCCGGATGTACTTCCCGACGGAATCCATCTACCGGGTGGACGGCGGGAATTTCCTGGTGATTCTGCCGGGGATTGACAAGGTCTCTTTCAAAGCGCTGGTTGAGCGGGTGGAGGAGTCGCTGGCCATGAACGGCCGCGTTCCGCTGGAGATCCGCTTCAAGTGGTGCCGGCAGGGCCGCATGGTGCGGGAAGCTGTTGAAAATCAACTGAAATGAGAGGAAAAGATGAACAACAAGAGTGACGAGCTGTCGGTGAATGCGATCCGCGTTCTTTCTGCGGACGCAATTGAAAAGGCAAAGTCAGGCCATCCTGGGCTTCCGCTTGGCATGGCTCCGGCCTGCTATGAACTGTGGGCGCACCACATGCGTTTTAACAGTCAGGACCCGGGCTGGGACAACCGGGATCGTTTCATTCTTTCCGGCGGCCACGGATCGATGTTGTTGTACTCTCTGCTGCACCTTTTCGGCTACGGACTCACCCGTGGTGACCTGATGCAGTTCAGGCAGTTCGGGAGCAAAACACCCGGCCATCCGGAGTACGGCCATACAGCCGGCGTGGAGGCCACAACGGGTCCGCTGGGAGCCGGCATCGGAATGGCAGTCGGCATGGCGGCCGCTGAGAAACACCTTGCGGCGATCTTCAACCGCCCGGGTTATCCGGTCGTGGACCACAGGACGTATGTGGAATGCGGCGACGGTGATCTGATGGAAGGCATCTCTTCGGAGGCGCTCTCCCTTGCCGGAACGTGGAACCTGAGTAAACTCACCGTTCTGTATGACCGCAACCACATCTCCATCGAGGGCGGAACCGATCTGGCCTTCACCGAAGATGTGGAAAAGCGGGTACAGGCATTCGGCTTCAAGACACTCACCGTTGAGGACGGCAATGATCTGGAGGCGATAGGACGGGCTCTTGAGGCGGCTGCAAAAGATGACAGCGCGCCGTACTTCCTGATCATCCACACACAGATCGGTTACGGGTGCCCGGCAAAGCAGGGCACAGCAGCGGCCCACGGCGCGCCGCTCGGCGAGGACAACATCCTTGCGATGAAGGACTTCCTGCAGTGGCCCAGCAAAGAGCCGTTTTATGTGCCGCAGGAAGTATATGATCACTGCAAGGCCATCGCGGACGCAAAGAGAGCGGATGAGGAGCAGTGGAAGCAGATGTTTGCGGCGTACCGGGCAGCCTTCCCGGACCTGGCCGCGAAGTGGGATGCGTTCCATTCGGACGATGTTGTTGCTGCGCTTAAAAATGACGCAGGCTTCTTTGCGCCGGCTGAAAAGGCAGAGGCAAGCCGCGCGTCTTCCGGCGCCATCATTCAGTACATGAAGGACAAGATACCCAATCTGTTCGGCGGGTCCGCAGATCTGGCGCCATCGACCAAGACGGACATGAAGGGAGAGCCATTCTTCTCCGCCGCCGATCCTGCGGGCAGGAATCTGCACTTCGGCGTGCGCGAGATGGCAATGGGGGCCATTGCCAATGGCATGCTGCTGCACGGCGGTCTTCACACGTATATCGGAACTTTCTTCGTGTTCTGTGACTACATGAAGCCGATGATGCGGCTCGCCGCCCTGATGCGCATCCCACAGATCTACGTGCTGACGCATGACTCCATCGGCGTGGGAGAAGACGGACCGACGCACGAGCCGGTTGAACAGCTTGCCATGCTGCGCTCGATTCCGAATTTCCATGTGTACCGCCCGTGCTCCCGCATTGAGACCGAGGCGGCCTGGTATATGGCACTCTCCTCGAAGCACACGCCGACAGCTCTCGTGCTGACGCGGCAGGCGCTCTCTCAGGAAGGAGTCGCTGCCGGCGCCATGAGGGGCGGATATATCCTGAAAGACTGCGAGGGTACGCCGGAGATCATCCTGATTGCCACGGGATCGGAAGTCGGCCTCGCGCTTCAGGCACAGGAAAAACTCACGGCAGACGGCCGCAAGACCCGCGTGGTTTCCATGCCCTGCACGGAAGTATTTGATGAGCAGTCCGAAGAGTACCGGGAGTCTGTTCTCCCGAAGGCCGTCCGCAGAAGAGTCGCCATCGAGGCGGCCACCTGCTTTGGCTGGGAGCGCTACACAGGCCTTGACGGCGCTGTGATCGGCATGAAGACCTTCGGCATGTCGGCGCCGCAGAATAAGCTTTTCGAGCACTTCGGCTTCACCGTCGAAAACGTCGTGAAGACGGCGGAAGAACTCTGATCTGCCAGTTATTGAATCTGAATCAAACCGTCCGGGAAACCGGGCGGTTTTTTTCTTGCCGGGCGTGACAATATTTACCGGCGATTACGGCTCAAAAGGTGAGCTTTTTTAAAGAGAAGAGGCCATCTTCGGAGGGCTGCAGCAATAAATTTGGCTGGAAACGATTGACACCGGTGACAATTCTTGTCAATTGCCGGCCGAAAAATTCTGGTGTATTTTCTCATTATCCAATTCGTGATGATCAATTGCAGAAATCGTTCATGGAAATGAATCCGGCATTGGGGGGAGGAATTTCTAAATGCGCAGTATTCAGGTCCTGCTGGTCGGCGTGTGCGGGTATGGCGCCAACTACATTCATGAGATCAGTGACGTGCGCCCGGAAGGAGTTTGCATTGCCGGGATCGTCGAAGTAAAAGACGGGATTGAAGAGCTGTATCCGATTATCCGGGAACAGTCAATTCCGGTGTACAGGTCTGTCGAAGCTTTTTATGCAGAGCATCAGGCTGACCTCGCGATTATCTCGACGCCAATTCATCTGCACTATGAGCAGATCCAGTACTGCATCCGGCACGGCTCGAATGTGCTCACCGAAAAACCAGTCTGTACATCGGTTAGCGGGGCTGAAAGACTGCAGGAAGAAGAAAAACAGTTCGGAAAATTCATCTCGGTCGGATATCAGCTGGACTACAGCCGCGATGTACAGGCACTGAAAAAGGATATTCTTGCAGGCCGCTTCGGAAAGCCGCTCCTCATGAAATGTCTGCACGCATGCCGGAGAGGAGAAGCATACTATCACCGGAACGGCTGGGCCGGAAAGATCTCGGTCCATGGCTGTGCGGTCAATGACAGTCCGTTTAACAATGCGTGCGCCCATCAGTTCCAGATCATGACATTTCTGCTGGGCGATCAGCCTGACAGCGCCGCGTCGCTGCGCAGTGTCACGGGAGAAGTGTATCGCGGAAATCCGTGCGTGGACAATTTTGACATTGCTGCGGTGAAGGCGGTCACGAATACCGGTATTCCACTTTTTTACTATACCGGTCATCCATGCCGGGAAAAGAAGATCGGACCGGAGGCACAGTATTCCTTTGCGGAAGGAACGGTCTATTTCGGGCATGATTTCGGCAACGGACCGATAAACGAATACGTCTTCCAGAAAAAAGATGGAAGCATTATAAACTATGGCACGATCGACAAAGGGGCCAGACTCCAGAAATTTTATGACGCGATCCAGGCGGTGAGAGATCAGAGCCGGCCGGTCTGCACGGTTCAGTGTGCGATTCCGCATCTTCAGGCGGTCGAGGCACTGGCGCGTCTTGCGGTGACGGATATCCCGTCAGGACAAGTGGAGGTTGTATCGGAAGACGGGGACACTTTTCATGAAGTCAGGAACTTTAAGGAGATATTTCAAATCTGTTACGACAATCAGCTGATGCCTTCGGACGTGACGGACAGCTGGCGGAATTAAAAATGAGGAGGAAAGAATGTATGAAAAGATGTAAGAGAACGCTGAAGAGGGCAGCTTCGGCCGCGCTGGCCGCAGCCTGCTCAGGCGCACTGCTGGCAGGATGCGGAGGCGGAAGCACTGCCGGTACGACGAGTGCTGCGGCATCAAAAGCGGCAACGACGGCAGGGAGTACGACACAGAGCGCGGCGCAAACCACAGCGGAAGCAAACAGCAAGCCATATGCCGGTACGACTCTTACGTGGTGGACCAAGCTCAATGGCAATGTCTCGGCAGAGTATCAGAACCTGGGAGACACGCCGTGGGCACAGTATGTAGAAGAGAAGACAGGGATTCACATCGAGTTCCAGCATCCGACTCAGGGCCATGAAGATGAGGACTTTGCTGTGATGACGGCGTCGGGCGATTACCCGGATATTATTGAGTACACATGGACGAAATATGCAGGTGGCGCCGGCGCGGCCATTGATGACGGCGTTATTATCAGCCTTGACGATATCATGAAAAAAGGCGGAACACCGAACCTCTCCAAACTCCTGGCGGATAATCCGAATATAGACAAGATGATCAAGTCTTCAAATGGCGAACATTACTGCTTCCCATTCCTGCGCGGTACCAAGACGCCGAATGAAACGCAGTTCAGTTCCGGATTTATCTACAGAGCGGATGTTCTCAAGGAACTGGGGCTCGAGGCTCCCGAGACACCAGACGAGTGGGAGACGGTTCTGAAGGCCTACAAGGATGCAGGCTTTGATGTCCCGTTCACAACGAGAAAAGAGTGGATGAAGGATGTCTGGTCGCCGGGATTTGACAACTGGGGGTACTTCTATGTTGACGATGGTGTCGTGAAAAACGGCCTGATCGAAGACAGCCGGAAAGACTTCATCACATGGATGAACAAGATGTATTCGGAGGGACTGATCGACAATGACTATCTTGTTGCCGATAAAAAATCCAATCAGACATACTTCACAACCGGAAAATCAGCCGTCGTTTACGCTCCGTTCGGACAGGGCATGGGCGATTACAGCAAGATCATGAAGGAGCAGGATCCAAGCTTCACATCCGATAACATTCAGTGCGCGGTTCCTGTGACAAAGACAAAGGGGACGAACGCCAAATTCTCCAAGATGAATGACATATACGATCAGTCCGGAACGTCTGCTGCCATCTCCACGTCCTGCAAGAACAGAGAGGCGGCCGCGTGGCTCCTGGACTGGATGTTCTCCGATGAAGGCGATCTGATCAATAACTACGGCATTGAGGGCAAGACTTACGAGATGGTTGACGGCAAGCCGACATATACCGACTTTGTACTCAACAATCCGGATGGAAAGTCTGTTTCGGTCATTCTGGCCGGCTACAGCAGGGCATCGACATCCGGCACCTGCGTTCAGGAAGAAGGCTATATCGAGCAGTATTACGCGCAGGATAATCAGAAAAAAGCGCTGAAGACTTCGATGAAGACTGATATGGGCAAGCATTTCTTCCCGCCCACATCCGTCGCAGCGGAGGATCAGGAAGAATATGCGCAGATCATGGGACAGGTGAATACACTGGTGAGCGAGATGGAGGCGCAGTTTATCTCTGGCAATACGTCGCTGGATGAGTGGGACAGCTATCAGCAGCAGCTGAAAGACTTCGGCATTGAGAAGGCAATCCAGATGATGCAGAAAGCATATGACAAATATATGCAGAACTGAAGGCAAGACCATATTCCGGAGACCAGACAGAACCCTGTCCGGTCTCCGGACAGGTTGGGAGACAGGCTGAATGGAACCGTACGGGAAATTACTGAACAGACTCATATTTACGGTCCCCGGCATGGAAGAAGCCGGGAAAGCTTTTACGGCAGGAGACTATTCCAAGGCGATGGAAGCTGTGGCAGAGCATTTCCGGACAAGGAAATCGCCGCAGTATCTGTTTACAGCCGAAGAGGCAAAGAAGCTGCAGGATCCGGGGATCCTGCGGGATGCTCAGGAAGTGCTGGACCACACAATCTACGGGCATCATTTTGAGGGGGACATAGACTGGGATTTCAATCCGACGGCGGATACATCCAGAGATAAAGAGTGGACCTGGTCTCTGTACAGACACATCTACTGGCAGGCACTTGCACGAGCGTATGCACAGACAGGTGACGAAAAGTATACAGAAGAATTCCTGGCGGAGATGAAGAGCTGGGCAGAGAGCTGCCCGGTCACTCCGTTCATGACAGATACCTATAGAGAAATTGATAAAAACTATCCATTTCCCGGGCATTCCTGGAGAACGCTTGAAGCGGGGATGAGAATGTTCACTTCCTGGCTTCCGGCATTGGAAATCTTTCGGTCCAGTCCGCGCCTTGATGCCGATGCGTGGTACATGATTCTTTCAAGAATCTGTGATCACGGAGACTTCCTGGTGAAACAATACAGCAATCATTCCCATTCCAGCAACTGGCTGACGATGGAATCCGCAGGCCTCCTGGAATGCGGCATTCTCTTTCCGGAAATCCGCTCGGACTGGTTTGCCACCGGTTACCGGAGAGTCGTGCAGGAAGTAAAGTACTCATGGGATAACGACGGGATCCATATGGAGCGCACACCGGTCTATCATCTGTGCGCAACCAATGCCTACTTTCAGTGCTATCTCCTTCTGAAGGCCAACGGGTTCACAGTGCCGCCATACATGCTGCCGACATTGAAAAAGGCGGCACAATTCCTGGTGAGTATCGTGAAACCGGATCTGACCACGCCGATGATCGGCGATGCAGACTGCGAAGATCTGAAGACCCGGAGGACCGACACATCCTTGTATGAAGGAATGAATCTGACATTTGATCCTCTGGATCTCAACGAGCTCAGAGCATTCTTCCGGAAGATGTATGAAACGACCGGAGAT
Organism: Lachnospira sp. UBA4285; assembly: GCA_002394965.1. Classification (GTDB taxonomy): domain Bacteria; phylum Bacillota; class Clostridia; order Lachnospirales; family Lachnospiraceae; genus UBA4285. The sequence goes on along the minus strand of DGVL01000095.1, from coordinate 8,286 downwards.
CCGGAATTCCTGTATATGGCTGCATGCCGAAAGGAAGGAAAAGCACCGGAGAAAACCGATTATGCATATCCGGGAGCCGGAATCTATATCATGCGAACAGGATGGAGTGACAAGGATACCTGCTTTCATGTGCACGGGATTCAGCTTGAACGCGGGGAGGTGAGCACTCATTCCCATAATGACACCGGACATGTTGAAATCAGTATTCGCGGAGAAAATATTCTGACGGACAGCGGACGCTATGTATATAACTCGTCCTGCTGGAAGGACTGGAGGCACTACTTTCTGTCGGCGAAGGCTCACAACACGCTGTATATCGATGACCACGAGATGGGATCGGAGCCTGGTATATACAGAGTGCGGGGGGTGCGTACATATCTTCATGAATTTACCGACAACCCGGAAGTTCAGCTGATCGATATCTCCCACAACGGCTATGCATATATGGATGATCCGATGTTCCACAGGCGCAGAGTTTTCCGCTTCCCGGGCGACATATTTATTATCTGGGACAGGCTCACGGGAATCTGCCAGAAGGATCATGACATTCGGCTGTACTACAATTTTTATTTCGGCAGTCTGACGGATCATGGAGAAGGAAGATTCTCCTATATTTCAAAGGCGGGAAATCCGTACGATGTGAGCATGTCCTCTGACAGCCGGTTTTCATCCGACATTCTCTGCGGGAGTGTGGATCCGATCGGAGGCTGGTATTCGGGCGGATATATGTGGAAAAAGCCGATCCCGCAGCTGATATTCCAGCATATCGGCCGGGCACCGCTTACATGTGTCACGATTCTGCAGCCTGCCGGGTCGGGAGCATATGTCCGCGGCATATCAGCCGGACAGGCAGCTGTCGCGCTGCCAGATGGGAAGACACTTGAATTGTACGAGGACCGGTACGAGCTGGTCTGACGGGAGAATGCATAATGCGATACGGAATCTGTACAAGTCTGGATAACGCCAGACTTCTGAAAGAGACGGGATATGACTACATTGAGCTGAATGCGTCAAAGACCATGCAGCTCACAGAAAAGGAAATACGGGATGGACAGGCGCTGCTCTCCGATCTTGATCTGCGGGCGGAGAGCTGGAATGTCCTTTTTCCGAAAACCATCAATATTGTGGATGGGAGCTTTTCCGACAAGGATCTTCAGCAGCTTGATGAAAAAATATTCTCGATGATTGAAGGTTTCGGAGGAAAGATTGCGGTGTTCGGCAGCGGGAAAGCGAGAACCTGCCCGGATGGCGCAGATTTTGGAATGTGCTATGACAGACTGCTGCATGCAGTTCGCCTGACAGGAAAAATCGCCGCGCAGCACGGTGTTGAAATTGTCATCGAGCCGCTTTCCAGGGCGGAGACTAATCTGATCAACACGCTCGAAGAAGGCGCCATTCTTGCCCGGGATGCCGGAATGGACAATGTTTCCCTGCTCTGCGATTACTTTCATGTCATGAAGAATGCCGACAGCCTGGATTATATCCGTGTCGTGAAACCGCTGAAGCACGTGCACATCGCCGCCTCAGACGGACGGAGATATCCGCTGGATGAAAGCGGTGAACTGTATGAAAAACTCTTCGCCGAGTTAAAGGAGACCGGATACGAAGGCCGCATGAGCATCGAGGGAAAGACAGACGATATTGCATCCGATGCGCCGAAGGCACTGAAACTGCTTAAGAAACTGGAACGCGAAGCAGGAAAGGAGCAGGCATGAAGAGCGTACGATTTGGCATCATTGGCTTCGGACATATCGGAGCGCAGCACGCAAAGGAGATCATCAGCGGGAAGGTCAGCAGACTTACGATTACCGCTGTGGCAGATACAGACCCAGAGAGAAGGAAAGCCGCCAGAGACATGCTCGGAGAATCCGTGAAGATCTTTGATTCGGCGCAGGCGCTGATCCACAGCGGCGAGGTGGACGGCGTGGTTATCGCTGTTCCGCACTATCTGCACCCGTCGCTGGCAGAGGAGGCGATCCGCGCCGGCGTGCACGTCCTGGTGGAAAAGCCTGCCGGTGTGTACACCAGGCAGGTGAAGCGGATGAACGAGACGGCAGCTGCGCATCCGGATGTTGTATTCTGCATGGATTTTAATCAGCGCACCAATCCGCTTTATCAGAAAGTAAAGGATCTGCTTCAGAGCGGTGAACTGGGGGAGATGAAAAGAGTTATCTGGATCATCACGGACTGGTACCGCTCCCAGAGCTACTATGATCAGGGAGGCTGGAGAGCGACATGGGACGGCGAAGGCGGCGGCGTCCTGCTGAATCAGAATCCGCACAATCTGGATCTGTGGCAGTGGATCTGCGGCATGCCCTGCCGTGTCCGGTCGCAGGTCTACTACGGAAAGCACCGGAAGATCGAAGTCGAGGATGATCTGTATGCGGTTGTGGAGTATCCGAATGGTGCAACAGGAGCCTATATCACCACGGTCGGCGATGCACCGGGAACCAACCGGCTCGAGATTGACGGCGAGAGGGGGCAGATCGTGGTCGAAAACAATTCCATTGTCTTCAAACGGCTGCGGATTCCGGAGCCTGAATTCAACCGGACCTGGAAGAAGGGGCTCGGCAAGCCGGAAGTCTGGAACTGTGAAGTACCTGTCAAGGGGAAGTATACATCTCATGCCGGTATTCTGAGTAATTTTGCTGACTGCATTCTTGACGGGGCAAAACCGATAGCCCCCGGGGCAGAAGGTCTCAACGGGCTGGAAATATCCAACGCGATCCACCTGTCATCCTGGACGGGCGGGGACTGGACGAATGTTCCTGTGGATGATGAACTTTTTATGGAGAAGCTGCAGGAACACTGCAAGCACCCGCTCACGATATAGAGCATGGGACAGGCCCTGGAATGGTATAATATAGTTTATATCTTATCGTGTTGTTCCGGGGGGAATACAAAATGTTCAAAGCTGGAAAGGGCAAAATCAACCGCAGTCTTCTGCGCAAACTGAGCCTTCCGTATATCATCATGGCCCTGGCAGCCATGATGACTCTGCTTGTCAGCACCGGCCATATGGTCAGGAATCTGCGTGAAAATCTGGAGTATACCGGAAATATTCAGCTGGATATCACCCGGATCCGGATTGACAATCTTCTGTCTCAATTGCGGCAGTTCACGGCGGAAGCCGGCAATGACAGCTTTGTTCTTAAGACGGCGGGAGAAAACGCCGCTGTCAGAGGACCAAGATGGGACTTATATCAGCTCACCGGTTCTGTCAATCGCATGGAGGGTCAGACCGGGAGCCCTATCTACCTGTATTTCCCGGGAAGTGGTCTGCTGGTATCGGACAGATATTACGGAGATGCCGGAAATTTTTATGAGCATGAGGTGGCAGATACCGGTATACCGCAGGATATATTCCAGGAGGCAGCAAGCGGAACGTATCAGACGACAAGAATCTTCGCCGTTCCGGGAGATGACAGCCATCCGAGCGGACATCTGATTTTTGTAAGGCCGATCAATGTGATGCGGAAAAACCTTACCGGATGCAATGCAATCATGATCTTTGATCTGGATCAGCTTGTGAAGGCGTCAGAATGGCTGCAGGAAAGCGATTTTTGTATTGCGGACCGCAACAATAAGGTGATGGTCGGCAATACAGACCTGACCGAAGACGGAAAGGCCGCCATATTGTCTGCTTTGCTTGGCAGCGCACAGGAGAATCGGAAAAGCCGCTTCACTGCCGCCGGAAAAGTCGTGACTTCGATTTCATCCGACTATGAGAACTGGGATTTCTGCGTGCTGACACAGAATGTCAATTATCTGCAGCAGATCCGATTTGCTGTCCGACTGGTACTGCTTCTCATCATAGTCTATGTAGTGCTTTTCACCGTTGTTCTCTTTGCAGAATATCGGAAACGGTACAGAGAGATATCCAGAACGATCGGGGCTTTTGCCGGAAGTGACCGGAAGGGCGATGCAGTTGCGGATTCTCTTCCGCCAGATGCGTATGAGTACATTGACAGCCACATCCGGCAGCTTGTCGGGAAGAATCTTGAAAATAATGATCTGCTGCAGCATCAGAGAATCTCCATCCGCCGGGGCGTGTACAACCAGATCCTGCATCAGCGTGACGTGACCCGCCAGTTCGACCGCGATACATTCCGCGAAGTAGGCGTGACAATAGCGGATGACCAGCCGTGCGGGATACTCCGTTACCGGATCGAAAAGGATGAGATGGCATCGGTTCGGGCAGAGTTGAAGGATTTTATCCTGAAGAATGTGACGGAGGAAAATCTGACGGATCTGGGGCTTTCCTGCGTGTGCCTGGAGGAAGGGAGTGAAGAGATCATATACGCAGTATGGGAAAGAACAGCGCCTGCTGAAAAGAAAGATCTGACTGGCAAGATTTTCAAGGCGGAGAGGAAAACGAAGACATTCGTCACGGATCAGTTTCATATCGGATACGAGAGTGCGATCAGCAATCAACATCATGGCATTGACGGCATACATCAGGCTTTCGGCGAGACGGAGGCGGTGTTTGCGCACCGCAAGGCTGGTGAGGGAAATGTCATATGTTACAGGGATTTGAACCGGATTCCGGAAGATCACCTTCCACAGTATCCGGTGGAGATGGAAAACCGGCTGATGTACTGTATTCAGCACGGCGATGATGCGGGGGCACAGGATCAGATTCAGCAGATCCTGGCGCGCAATGCATCCGAGCAGCTTCCGGCGGAGGCATTTTCGTATCTGGTTTCCAGGATCGCCGCCGACATCGTGCGGGCGGGGAAAAGGGTGACAGGAGATCCGCTTGTCACAGACCGGTGCGATGCACTGATGAAGGCGATCCATGCAGGCGGATCCGACAGGGAATCTGTCAGTGAGATGCTGCAGGATGCGGCGCGGGTTGTCTGTCAGAAAATTGCAGAAATGGCCGAGCAGGACAGGCATGCGGGCAAAGCCGGACTCAGTCAGGCGATCACCGGATGGATCGGGGAAAATTATATGAATCCGGAGATGAATGCGGCCATGGTGGCGGAGCAGTTCTTAATGACGCCGGCGGTTTTATCCCGGTATTTCAAACAGACAGAAGGCGATACGCCATCTCACTACATCACGACGCTAAGACTATCAAAAGCCAAGGAAGAATTGCTGAAAGGAAAGACGGTTGAAGAAGTGAGTGTCACCTGCGGCTTTGCCAGCAAGAGAACATTCCTTCGGGTCTTTAAGCAGTATGAGGGGGTCACGCCGTCCCAGTACCGGAATCTGCATCGGGATGAGAACGAGCGTGACGCAGAAACATAATAAAAGAGACATCTGGTCCGCGTGAAGACCGGAAAGAGAGGAAATTATGAAAGAAAAACGCGTGAAAACAGGCTCAGGAGGGGGGACGGCGCAAAAGCTCACCTTCCGGCAGAGATGTGCAAAGGACTGGCACAAGAACTGGATGCTGTATCTGATGATTCTGCCGATCCTGATCTATTATGCGATTTTCAAGTTCGGACCTATGTTCGGGCTGTCCATCGCGTTCCTGGACTATAAGCCGGCGAGAGGAATCCTCGGGAGCCGGTTCGTCGGCCTCAAGCATTTCATTAACTTTTTCACCAATTACTATTTCCTCCGCCTTCTGCGGAATACGATTAAAATCAGCCTCTGTTCACTGCTGACGTTTCCGTGTCCGATAATCCTGGCTCTGCTGCTCAATGAGCTCAGGAGCGCCAAATTCTCCAAGATGGCACAGACGGTGACCTATATTCCGCATTTCATCTCCACGGTCGTTGTGTGCAGTATGGTTATCGTGCTGACCGGCTCCAATGGTGCTATAACGCAGATTCTTCACACTTTATTTGGTGTCGAGGAAAAGGCGATGCTCAACAATCCGGCCTATTTCCTGCCGATCTATGTGCTGACGGAATTGTGGCAGACGCTGGGATGGAACTCGATCATCTATCTGTCCGCCCTGACCGGGATCGACCAGCAGCTCTACGAAGCAGCGCGGGTGGACGGAGCCGGGAGATGGCAGCAGACAATTCATGTGACGCTGCCGGGCATTGCTCCTACCATCATCATCATGTTCATTCTGAAGATGGGCAAGATCTTCAATGTCGGATATGAGAGAGTCATGCTTCTGTATAATGATGCAACGCTCAATGTGGCGGATGTCATCAATACATATGTGTACCGCCAGGGCATCGTGCAGGCCCAGTACAGTTATTCAACGGCTGTCGGTCTGTTCAACTGCCTCGTGAGTTTCGGGCTGGTTCTGCTCACCAACAAGATTTCAAACAAGCTGAATGGCTCCGGACTGTGGTAAGAAAGAGGTGAATGTATGGCAAATGGTACAGCGGGTGCAAGAGCACCCCGAAACACCCGGAGAAGAAGTGGAATCCGGGAGAGCCTCGGAAGCCGCATCTTTGATGTCGCGGATGTGATCATAATTCTGATCCTGATGCTGATCGTTCTGGTTCCCCTGCTGCATGTGCTCTGGGCTTCCTTTTCCAAGCCTGCCCTGTACGCCGCACACGAAGGCCTGCTTCTCTGGCCGGAGGGCTTCTCCCTGGAGTCCTACAAAGCAGTATTCCGGAACCGGAATATTCTGACGGGATATGCTGTGACCATCTTCGTTGTTGTGCTCGGAACAACTCTGAGTATCTGTCTGACGGCAATCGCCGGGTATGTCCTGTCCCGTAAGAATGTGATGTGGAATCATCTGATTACAGTCCTCATCGTATTCAGCATGTATTTCAACGGCGGTATGATTCCGTTCTTCCTGGTCGTCAAGGGGATCGGACTAAACGGGAGCCTGTTGTCCCTGATCATACCAACGGCTGTCGATACCTATAATCTGATCATTATGCGCACAGCCATGGCGGGGGTTCCTGCTGAACTGGTGGAGTCAGCCAAGCTCGACGGCGCGAATGACTGGACCGTCCTGTGGAAGATCATGGTGCCGCTTGTCAAGGCGACGGTCGCTGTTCTGGTCCTCTTTTATGCGGTGTATAACTGGAACGCGTGGTTTAATGCCATGCTGTTTATCCATGACAAGGCAAAAGAGCCTCTGCAGCTGGTTCTGCGCGAAGTTCTGATTCAGAATGACACATCCAGCATGACCGCCGGTTCGGATACAGACGCGTATCTGATCTCCGAAACGATTCAGTATGCGACGATCGTGGTAGCGACAGTCCCGATCCTGGCGGTGTATCCATTTATTCAGAAGTACTTTGTAAAAGGTGTCATGGTCGGCGCGGTCAAAGGCTGAGGAGGTGCAGTGGATGCGAGTGCCATATGAAACTATGTATTCTGAATTCCTGCGGGTACTCAAAAAAAGAGGCCTGCCGGAGAAAAAGGCTGCGATCAGCGCAAAACTCTTTGCAGATGCAAGCCTGGACGGAGTATATACCCATGGCCTGAACCGGTTCCCGAAATTCATACGGAGTGTGGACAACGGATCGGTCATTCTGGACCATGAGGCGACAATAAGTGAATCGTTCGGAGCATTCGAACGCTGGAACGGAAACCGCGGCCCCGGCAATCTGAACGCATATCAGTGCACGAAGGAAGCGATCCGCCTGGCGAAGCAGTACGCGATCGGAACGGTCGCTCTGGCGAATACGAATCACTGGATGCGGCCGGGTAATTACGGGCTTATGGCGGTCGCAGAAAACTGTATTGGTGTGTTCTGGACCAACACGGTGCCGAATATGCCGCCGTGGGGCGGCAGACAGGCGCGGCTGGGGAACAATCCGGTGGTTCTGGCGATCCCGCACGGCGACACGCCGGTCCTCGTGGACGTTGCCATGTCGATGTTCTCCTACGGGAAGCTGGAAAGCTATAAGCGGGCCGGGAAGATGCTCCCGGTCGACGGCGGCTTTAATAAAGAACAGAAGCCGACGAAAGATGCGGCGGAGATTCTGGAGACTCATCAGTGCCTTCCGATCGGATACTGGAAGGGGTCCGGCCTTTCTCTTGCCCTGGATTTGATCGCAGCGTCTCTCTCCGGCGGTGCCACATCACAGATCGTCGGGTCTATGCCGGCGGAAACGGCACTGTCACAGATGTTCATCTGCGTGGATCTTGACCATTTTTCCGACAAGGATGCGATACAAAAGAAGATAGCGGATGCACTCGAATATATGAAGACGTCTGAACCGGTTCAGGATGGCGTTCCGGTGCACTTCCCGGGAGAGCATATGAAGCAGGTGCGCGAGGAAAACCGGAAACTGGGAATTCCAGTGGATGAGGGTATCTGGAACCAGGTGCTCGCAATGTGAGGAGGATATTCATGGCAGACCTGTATGTAAAAAAAATGGGGATGATCAATCCCTTCGTGGTGGCGTC
>DGVL01000025.1 GCA_002394965.1 Lachnospira sp. UBA4285 | reverse complement strand
CTGAATTTCTCGATCGAGTTTGCAGGCGGCACGCAGACGACATTTACATTCGATAAGGAATATACACAGGAAGAAATCGAATCCCAGATCATCCCGCTGATTCAGCAGGCGGCTGGCATATCTCAGGTTCAGCAGCAGAAGGTCAAGGATTCCACACAGGTGACGTTCAAGACCTCGACGCTGGATCAGGATCAGCGCCGCGCCGTGGAGGATGCCGTGACAGCGAAGTTCCCGATCCAGGATGGAACGGTTGTTGAGTCAGACTCGATATCGGGTTCGGTCAGCTCGACGATGCGGCGTGATGCGCTTGTATCCGTTGTGATAGCGCTGGTGTGCATGCTTCTGTACATCTGGCTCCGGTTCCGCGACATCAAGTTCGCAAGTGCTGCTGTCATAGCACTGTTCCATGATGTTCTGGTTGTCTTCGCGTTCTATGCGTGGTCGCGGACGACGGTGGGCACTACGTTTATAGCCTGCATGCTGACGATCCTCGGCTACTCAATCAACGCGACGATCATTATCTTTGACCGTATCCGCGAGCTGCTGAAGAGTGCGAACAGCAAGACGGACATTACCGAGCTGGTGAACCGGGCTGTCACCAACACGCTGCAGAGAAGTCTGAACACGAATATATCGACATTTATCATGCTGGCGGCGCTGTTCATATTCGGCGTGTCCAGTGTGCGCGAGTTCTCAGCTCCGCTGATGGTCGGTGTTATCTGTGGTGCCTACTCCTCAATCTTCATTACATCCGCTCTGTGGTATGACTTTGGCGGAAAGAGGAAAAACGCAGCAGCCGCATATCAGAAGAAAGTAAAGGAAAAGCCGAAAAAGCGCAGCGACGGAGCTGTGGTATAAGAGAAAGAAAGCCGCATCAGAGAGCTCTGGTGCGGCTTTTTAAGAGGTAAAGAAATTGGAAGACAGATCTGTCTGGATGGCAAGGCGGTGTGGTGTGAACTACACAGAACTTGCGGGGAAACTGAACATTGATCCGGTGGTTGCGCGGGTTCTGGCATGCAATCTCAGCGGAGCCGATCCAAAAGCCATCCGGCTGTATCTGGAGGGTGACATGGATGACCTGCAGGCGCCGGAGACAATCCGGGAACTGCCGCAGGCTGCGGGACTGCTGAAACGCAAGTGCGCGGAGAAAAAGAAAATCCGGATCATCGGTGACTACGATGCAGATGGAATCTGCTCGAGTGCGATCCTCATGAAAGTACTAACGTCGGTGGGAGCGGACGTGAGTTTTTCGATACCGGACCGGATAATGGACGGATACGGTATGAATGTCCGCATGATCCGGCAGGCACAGGAAGACGGTATCGACACAATTCTGACGTGCGACAACGGAATATCAGCGGAAGAGGCGGTCCGGGCGGCGAAAACGGCCGGGATGACGGTGATCGTCACGGACCATCATGAACTGCCTGTGAAAGATGGACTCAGCCAGCGTCCGGATGCAGACGTGGTAGTTGACTGCCGCCGGCCGGATGAGACGGCTGAGTTTCGGGATTACTGCGGCGCTGCCTTGTGCTTTCAGCTGGCAAGAATGCTTACGGATGATAGAAAGCTGCTGTCGGAGCTCGCGTGTCTTGCGTCTGTTGCGACGGTGACCGATGTCATGCCGCTGATCAAGGACAACCGGATACTCGTGAAGTACGGGCTCGCGCATCTGCCGGTCACGGAGAACCAGGGCCTTCAGGCGCTGTATGATAGCAGTGGGATAACCGGAAGAGCTTTTACTTCCTATATTCTCGGCTTTGTCATCGGACCGTGTCTGAATGCGAGCGGGAGACTGGCGTCGGCGGATATAGCTGTGCGGCTTCTCCTGACGCGGGACAGGGCAGAAGCGGCAGAACTTGCCGGGATGCTTCATGATCTGAATGATCAGAGAAAGGACATGACTAAGAAGCAGACGGAAGCAGCCCTTGAACTCGTGCGCAAAAAGGATATCAACCGGAATCCGGTTCTTGTGCTGCACCTTCCGGACTGCCCGGAAGCCGTCGCCGGAATTGTGGCAGGACGCGTCAAAGAGTTCTGTTACCGGCCGACACTTGTCATTGTCGATACGGACAATGGGGCGAAAGGTTCGGGGCGCTCCATTGAAGGATATGATATGTTCCGGGAGATGAGCCGGGTCAGAGATCTCTTTACGGCGTTCGGAGGCCACCCGAAGGCGGCTGGTTTTTCCCTGCCGGTTAAAAATATAGCGGAACTTGAAAAACGGCTGAACAGGCAGCAGACGATGACGCAGCGGGAACTGACGGAAGTCACCAGAGTCGATCCGCTGAACATGGATTACAGCGGCATGGGGGCCGTCGCCAGACAGATCGGGCTGCTTGAGCCATTCGGAGAGAGTAACGCGGCTCCGTTCTTCGCTGACCGCGGTCTGTACGTAGCTGGCACAAAGGTGTACGGTCGGAAGCGGAATGTTTGTGACATCACACTCCTGACGGCACGAGGAAATACCGTACACGCAAAGATGTTCGGCTCTGAAGGCTTTAACAGCGGGCAGGATCTCCCAGTGAGCGGCAGCACGATCGCGGCTTGCTATGAGCCTTCTTTCAACGAATACCAGGGGCGTGAGTCCCTGCAGCTTGTGATCCGGAAATTCAAGACGCTTAACCCCAGGACATCTTCTTCCTGACAAATGCTGCCGCCTGCTCCGGATCCATGCGGCTCAAAGCGGCGTTGTTGCAGATTCCGGTGATCTCATCGCCAAACCACGCCGGCTTTTCATAGCTTTCTGCCGCCGCAAGCGTCGGGAACTCAACTTCCGCCCATCGCAGTCCCTCCAGCTCCCCGTGAAAGATGTCCAGTTCGATCGTGAGTGACCCGTCCGGAATCTCGTAGCGGTCCTTGCAGATTCGGATACCGTCGGCTTTGTCGAGCAGATGTGCGTAGCTCTCCGGCGTAAGAGGGAGATTATATTCTGTGTGAGCTGTACCTTTTCCATTCTTGTATGTCAGGTAAAACTTGTTGTCATCGCGGCGGACCCGGACAGTCGGTGCAACGCTCAGATATCCCTGCTCAATTATCCGTTTCCGGAAGGCGGACAGGCTCTTTGGAATGCTCCGGACGAGAAAGCGGCGTTCGATCTCAACATGTTCCATAATAAACTCCTTGACGCGCAAAGAAAAAGCCGGTTCGGACACCGAACCGGCTTTCTCAAATAACAGGAAATTACTTGCTTGCATTGACTGCTGCTTTCAAAGTCTTTCCGGCTTTGAATTTCGGAGCCTTTGACGCAGGAATCTCGATTTCTTTCCCCGTCTGCGGATTCTTTCCCGTGCGTGCAGCTCTGCTTGATACTTCGAACGTTCCGAATCCTACAAGCTGAACCTTCTGATCTTTCTTCAGTTCCTCTGTCACAGCTGCGGTGAAAGCTGCGAGAGCCTTCTCGGAATCCTTTTTTGAGAGACCGGATTTCTCAGCAACAGCGGCAATTAACTCACTCTTGTTCATTAAGAGGGTCCTCCTTGTGCCTGATTGGTATATACTATTTATACTCTATTTAACCGTGACTGTCAATGGAAACTCAAGAGCTGGTGCGGGTTTGCGGACATTCAGCTGTTCAGAGTTACTCCTGGGACAGTTGTTCCCACTGTTCATATAACGGCTCGAGTCTTGCGTCCGTCTCATCCTTTTGCTTCTGCAGTTCACCAAGCTTCACAGCGTTTGTGGAATTGGCGGGGTCGGACATCTGCCTCTCGATGTCTTCCAGCTGGGTCTCCAGACGGCCGATCGTATCCTCACAATCCTTTAAAGCTGCTTTTCTGCGCTTTTCTTCTTTTTTCGCCTCTTTATCCTTCCGGAATTGTTCGGCTCTGTCCTCCGTCTTCTGGGCCGGCGCAGTCTGAGCTGCAGTTTCGTTTATTCTTGTGGCAGCAGTGACAGCCTCTTTTTTTTCGAGGTAATAGTCATAGTTCCCGATGTAGTTTAACAAGGTGCCTTCTGTGAGCTCCAGGATCCGGGTGGCTGTCTTGTTGATGAAGTAACGGTCATGCGAAACATAGAGAACGGTCCCTGTGTAGCTGTTTATGGCGTTCTCGAGGATCTCCTTTGATGTGATGTCCAGATGGTTGGTCGGTTCATCCAGAATCAGAAAATTCGCGTTGGAGAGCATCAGTTTGGCAAGTGACACGCGCCCCCGCTCACCGCCGGAGAGATCCCGGATCAGCTTGAAAACATCATCGCCGGTGAAGAGGAATGCAGCCAGGGTGCTGCGGATTGTTGTATTGTCCAGATCCGGATAAGCATCGTGAAGCTCGTCAAAAAGTGACTTGTCCGGGCTCAGAACGTGGTGTTCCTGGTCATAGTATCCGATGGATACCTTGGCGCCGATCCTGACACTGCCGGAATCGGCAGGTATGATCCCGTTCAGGATTTTTAGAATTGTAGTCTTTCCGGTGCCGTTGTCGCCGATCAGGGCGACCTTCTCACCGCGGTGAATCGAAAAGGACAGCCCTGTGAAGAGCGGCGCACTTCCGTCGAAAGCCTTGGACAGTCCCTCCACGTCAAGCACATCATTACCCGACTGAATGCGGGGAGAAAGGCGGATCTGCATAGAATCATTCAGCTCTTCCGGCCTTTCCACCGGGGTGATTTTTTCCAGCATCTTTTCTCTGGATTCGGCCCGGCGGATTGATTTCTCCCGGTTGAATTGCTTCAGCTTGCGGATGACGGCTTCCTGGTGCTCGATCTCGCGCTGCTGATTCAGATATTCTTTGAGCTGCATGTTGCGGATGATCTCCTTTTTCCGGGAGTAGTCCGTGTAATTGCCGGTGAAAACCGTACAGTGTCCGTTTTCAATTTCTATGATCTTATGTACCGTACGGTCCATGAAGTACCGGTCGTGAGCGACGAGCAGAACAGCGCCCGGATAGACAGTCAGATATCCTTCCAGCCACTGGATCGAATGAATATCCAGGTGATTGGTCGGCTCGTCCAGCAGCAGAAGATCGGGCTTCTTCAGCAGAAGCTTGCCAAGCGCGACGCGGGTCTTCTGACCGCCGGAAAGTGTGCCGACCGGAAGATGAAAGTCATCTTCGGAAAATCCCAACCCCTTAAGGATTCCTGTCACTTCACCCTTGTAGGCATATCCGTTCTTGCGCTGGAAATCATCGGAGAGCGCGTGATATCGCTCAAGGTAGGCAGTGAGTTCACTCTCCGGCACGCCTGCCATGTTCTTCTCCATGGAGACGATGGCAGCCTCCTCGTCGAGAATATCCTGGCGGACGTGCAGAAGTTCATCATATATGGACTGTGTTCCGTGCAGGTCCTGATTCTGGTGAAGATAGCCGATGACGGCGCCCTGCGCCAGGGCAACTGTGCCCGCATCGGCATCGAGCTCGCCGGTGATAATGTTTAAAAAAGTCGATTTCCCGGCACCATTGATGCCGACGATTGCAGCCTTCTCCCGGTTATCCAGCGTAAAGGATGCGTCTTTCAGCACCGTTTTCCCGGCAAATGTTTTCTCAATGCCCGATACACTAAGCAGCATAGTTCTCTCCAGACCAGTGCAGACGGATACCCGTCTCCTATAAAAGTGCGTAATCTTTTCTAGTATACATCATTTCCGGGTAAATAAAAGAAATACAAGACAGAGGCCTTTTATTTTCGCTGTGAAAGAATTATCATATCATAGTTAGTTTCATTGAAACTTACTGGTATAATAAATTCTATCACCGGAGCATACGCTTCCGGCGGAGGTGTACATGAGCACAAAGAAAATATCAACGGTCGTCATCCGGCGTCTCCCCCGGTATTACCGGTATCTGGGAGAACTTAGGGACAGCGGGGTCGAGAGGATATCTTCAAAAGAACTCAGCGCCAGGATGAAAGTGACCGCTTCCCAGATCCGGCAGGATCTGAACAATTTCGGAGGGTTCGGGCAGCAGGGATACGGCTACAATGTTGAGCATCTCTACAATGAAATCGCAAAGATTCTCGGGATTGACCGTCCGCATTCGATGATTATCATTGGTGCCGGAAATTTTGGACAGGCTATTGCCAAATACAGCGATTTCAGCAAGCGGGGCTTCATCCTCGAGGGGATCTTTGACAATGACCCGTCCAAGGAGGGAAAGGAGATCTCCGGCATCAAGGTCCAGATGATGGACAGGCTGCCGGATTTCATCCGCGACAATAATATTGATATTGCGGCGCTTCTGGTTCCGAAATCCGCGGCTGCTTCCATCACGAAAGTGCTGGTGGACAGCGGGATCAAGGCGATCTGGAATTTTGCGCACACAGATCTGAACGTGCCGGATGATATTCCGGTTGAGAATGTTCATCTCTCAGAGAGCCTGATGCGTCTGTCGTACAGTCTTGCCGGTCAGGCAGGCACAAAGGAAAGGGATTCAACAAGATGAGAGCACTTCTTACAGCAGAAGAGGCAGCAGAGGTGGATGCGGAATCGGTTCAGACGTTCCGCATCCCTCCTTTGGTTCTGATGGAGCGGGCGGCGCTGGCTGTGACCGACACCCTGATACGGGCTTTCAGGCCGGATGCCGGTACCCGGATTCTCTGCGTGTGTACGTATGGGAACAACGGAGCGGACGGGCTCGCTGCAGCCCGGCAGCTTCATGAAAGAGGCTTTACAGCCGACGTGCTGCTCTTTGGCAGCCGCGAGAAAAAGGGGACGGAGGAGCTCGAGAGGCAGCGCGAGATTCTTGCAGCCCTGAACATTCCCGTGTATTACGCGTCTGAGATGCCGGTGCTCGCCAGTTATGACATCATCATTGACGCGATATTCGGGATCGGCCTTGACAGAGAAGTGAAAGAACCATTCGCGTCGCTGATAAAGGCGGTGAATAATTCGGGCGCGCGCGTTCTGTCTGTAGACATCGCCTCCGGAGTCATGGCTGCGACTGGTCAGATCGAAGGGACAGCGATCCGCGCTGACGAGACCGTGACATTCGGATACGCAAAGCGCGGGCATGTCCTGTACCCGGGAGCTGCCTGCACCGGGAAGCTCACTGTCGCCCCGATCGGCTTCGCGCCGGAGTCGGCGCTGAGCGGCACCGAAAACTGGGTCCGCTGCCCGGGAAAAGAAGAACTTGCATTTCTGCCGCCCCGGCCGGCAGATTCCAACAAGGGGACGTACGGAAGAGCGCTGCTTGTCGCAGGGTCACAGGATTTCGGCGGAGCGGCATGTCTTGCCGCTTCAGCGGCATACCGCACAGGTGCCGGTCTTGTGGAAGTGCTGACTCACCAGGACAACCGGCTGGCTGTGCTCGGCCGGCTGCCGGAGGCCATTGTGAGCACCTGGGAGAGCGCAGAGGAGGCGGCAGGAAAGCTGGATATATCCATGCAGCGGGCTGCGTGCATCGCAGCAGGACCAGGCCTTGGCACCAGCCAGGCAGCGCACTGTCTGGTTCACAGATGCCTGGAAACGAATCTTCCCCTGATTCTTGACGCGGACGCACTCAACTGTCTGGCTGCCGAAAAGGATGCCGGAATCAGACTTCTGGGAAGCAGGCGAGCCCTCACGGTGATAACGCCGCACATGGGGGAGATGAGCCGCCTGATGGGAGAGCCGGTGGCAGCGT
>DGVL01000130.1 GCA_002394965.1 Lachnospira sp. UBA4285 | reverse complement strand
ACATACCAGCGCTGCTTTTCCTTTGGGTATACCTCGGTATAGCCCTGCTCCTTCAAGGAGTGCCCTAAAATAACCCGGGTGGCGATATGCGCCATCGGGAAGGAGGTTGCCTTACTCAGGAAGGGCACCGTGCGCGAGGAGCGCGGGTTGACCTCAATGACATAGATCTGATCGTGATAGTCGATGAACTGGATGTTGATCATGCCCTTCACATGCAGAGCTCTCGCCAGCTTCTCGGTGTCCTCGACAATCTTGTTCTCAATCTTCTCTCCCAGATCCTGCGCCGGATAAACAGAGATGGAATCGCCGGAGTGAATGCCGGCGCGCTCAATGTGCTCCATGATGCCGGGGATCAGGATGTCCTTCCCGTCGCAGACGGCATCGACTTCGATCTCCTTGCCCATCAGGTACTTGTCGACAAGGATCGGATGATCCTGCTTGTAGCGGTTGATGACAGCCATATAAGCCGTCACATCCTCATCGGAGACAGCGATCTGCATACCCTGACCGCCCAGGACGTAGGACGGGCGGACAAGCACCGGGTATCCCAGTTCATTGGCGACCCGGATTGCTTCCTGCGTCGTGTATACGGTCGCGCCCTTGGCCCGCGGGATCTGTGTCTGCTGCAGGATCTCGTCAAACAGTTCCCGGTCTTCCGCCGCATCGACGTCTCTGGCAGAGGTTCCGAGGATCGGAACCCCCATCTTCATCAGATCCTGCGTCAGCTTGATGGCTGTCTGACCGCCGAACTGGACCACGGCGCCGTCCGGCTTCTCAATGTCCACGACCGCCCTCACATCCTCCGCGGTGAGCGGCTCGAAGTACAGCCGGTCCGCTATATCAAAGTCCGTTGAAACGGTCTCCGGGTTGTTGTTGATGATGATGGTCTCGTACCCCATCTTTTTAAACGCCCAGGTGCAGTGTACCGAGCAGAAGTCAAACTCGATGCCCTGACCGATGCGGATCGGTCCGGAGCCGAGTACCAGAATCTTCTTTCTTTCCTTTCCGGACTCCCGGGACTCGTTTTTCTCGTCCCGCCCGCCGTAGATTGAGTAATAGTACGGCGTCGCCGCGGCGAATTCCGCCGCGCAGGTGTCCACGATCTTGAATACCGGGTGAATCCCGTATCCCCTGCGCAGCTCGGCAAGCTCCGTCACGCTGCGGCCTGTCAGGCTGGCGATCACCTCGTCCGGGAACTCCATGCGCTTTGCCTCGCGCAGAAGCGCCTCGGTCAGCGGTTCACTTTTAAGTCTTTCCTCCATTTCTACAAGACTGCGGATCTTGCAGATGAACCACATGTCGATCTTCGTGATAGTGTGCAGCTGTACCGGATCCATATGACGGCGCAGGCACTCTGCGATCTTCCAGATACGGCGGTCATCCACCACCTTCAGTTCTTCCAGAATCTCCGTATCGGAGAGTCCGGAGAAGTCATAGGACATGAGGCTGTTCACGTGCTGCTCCAGAGAGCGGATAGCCTTCATCAGGGCGCCCTCGAAATTCGAGCAGATGCTCATCACCTCACCCGTCGCCTTCATCTGTGTCGTCAGCGTGCGCTTGGCAGAGATGAATTTATCAAAAGGAAGCCTCGGAATCTTGACAACCACATAGTCCAGTGCCGGCTCAAATGACGCGTATGTCTTGCCTGTTATTGCGTTCCTGATCTCGTCAAGAGTATATCCGAGCGCAATTTTGGCCGCGACCTTTGCAATCGGATATCCGGTCGCCTTGGAGGCCAGTGCCGAGGAACGGCTGACACGCGGGTTGACCTCGATCACGCAGTACTCGAAGCTCTCCGGGTTCAGCGCATACTGCACGTTGCAGCCGCCGGTGATTCCCAGCTCGTCGATAATGCGCAGAGCCGAGGAGCGCAGCATCTGGTATTCTTTGTCCGAGAGCGTCTGGCTGGGCGCCACGACGATGGAGTCACCCGTGTGGACGCCGACCGGGTCCAGGTTCTCCATGTTGCAGACCGTGATGCAGTTGCCGGCGCTATCCCGCATCACTTCATATTCAATCTCCTTCCAGCCCGCAATGGAACGCTCGACCAGCACCTCATGAACGCGCGACAGCCGCAGGCCGTTGGCGAGGATCTCTTCCAGCTCCGCAACATTGTGCGCGATGCCGCCGCCGGATCCGCCCAAAGTGTACGCCGGGCGCAGGACCACAGGGTAGCCGATTTTGGCGGCAAACTTTTTACCCGCCTCGACGTCATGGACGACCTCCGACGCGGCTACCGGCTCCCCGATCTTCTCCATCGTCTCCTTGAACATCAGACGGTCCTCTGCCTTCTTGATGGTCAGGGACGTCGTTCCGATGAGACGGCAGTTATGCTTCTGGAGGAAGTCCGTCTCAGCGATCTCCATCGCCAGATTCAGGCCGGCCTGCCCGCCGAGTGTCGGCAGAATGCTGTCCGGCTTTTCTTTCTCAATAATTCTCTCGACCGTCTCGACTGTCAGCGGCTCGATATACACCTCATCGGCGATATCCTTGTCCGTCATGATCGTCGCAGGGTTGGAGTTCAGAAGAACAACTTCAACTCCCTCCTCGTGGAGAGAACGGCAGGCCTGGGTGCCCGCGTAGTCGAATTCCGCCGCCTGCCCGATGACGATCGGACCGGAACCGATGACCAGAACCTTCTTGATATCCGCAATCTTAGGCATCAGCCTTACCCTCCTTCATCACCCTGACAAATGAATCAAACAGCCATCCCGTGTCCTGCGGACCGGCGCATGCTTCCGGGTGGAACTGCACCGTGAAGATCTTCTTGCCTCTGTACTGCAGGCCTTCGTTAGTGCCGTCATTGACATTCACCCATGACGGGGAGGCAACGGCCGGATCCAGTGTCTTCTCGTCAACAGCATAGCCATGATTCTGCGTCGAGATGTACACGCGTCCTGTTCTCAGATCCTTCACCGGATGATTTGCGCCGCGGTGTCCGTATTTGAGCTTGTACGTGTCAGCTCCTGTCGCCAGCGCCATCAGCTGATGGCCGAGGCAGATGGCAAAGATTGGCACATCACTGGAGTACAGCTTGCGGATCTCTTCGATCACCTCCACACATTCCTTCGGATCGCCCGGGCCGTTGCTGAGCATAATACCGTCCGGGTTTGCAGCCAGGATCTCCTCAGCCGTCGTTGATGCCGGATAGATCGTCACCTCGCATCCCCGGCGGTTTAAAGACGCCGCAATGTTTTTCTTTGCGCCAAGATCCAGAAGAGCCACCTTCGGTCCGCTTCCCGGCAGAATCTGTTTCTGCGTGTGGGTGACGCGCGCAACCACTCCTGTCACCCTGTAGGCATGGATGCGCTTCAGAGCCTCCTCCATATCATCCGGTAGATGTGTCGTAATCATGCCGTTGCACGTTCCCTTTTCGCGCAGGATCTGTGTGAGCGCACGGGTATCGATTCCCTCGATGCCCGGGATGCCGTATCGCAGCAGAAAATTCTGCACCGTGTTGGCGCTGCGGAAATTACTCGGTTCTCTGCAGAGTTCCCGCACGATGAAACCGTCCGGCCAGGCCCTGTCGGATTCCATGTCTTCATAGCAGATGCCGTAATTCCCGATCAGGGGATACGTCATGGTGACAGCCTGACCTGCGTAAGACGGATCCGTGAGGACTTCCAGATATCCGGTCATCGATGTGTTGAACACGATCTCGGATATAACCTCTTTTTCCGCGCCGATCGACGTCCCTGTGAAGACCGTTCCGTCCTCCAGTATCAAGTACGCTTTCATCAAAAGGAACCTCCGCTTAAAAAGAAAGCAGGAACCCAGGTTCCTGCTTTCTAAAGTACCGCTTGTCAGGCAGACCCCTGATCCCGCTTATGTATAGACAGGAACGGCGGATACCCGCCGTTTCCTGTATTTAGCCGTCAATGAATTCTAACACGGGCTGTCCGTTATTTCAAGAAAATCAGTCCGTCTGTCCCGTATATGTGAAAGTTTTTCCTTCGTCCGTGGAGACATACCTGGCTGTCGTCTTGCCGTTGTTGTATTTCGTGCCGCCACCCTGCGTCACATAGACGACCAGATTGCCCTGATCGTCCAGCTTGGGCACCAGTGCCTGCACAAATACGGAATTCCACGTCAGATTTCCGGAACCGGAATCCAGCTGCTGACTATCAAGCTGAACGAGCTGAAACGTCTTTCCGCCGTCTCTTGTCTCGTAGAGCGTCCCCTCGTCTCCCTCTTCATACGCATAACTGAAGAAACCGACGTTGTCATTCAGGAACATGATGCCCGTCAGCGGCTGATTCTTATAACCGCTTCCGCCGGTCCGCACGCTTCCGTCCGACACATAATAGAACTTGCTGTACTCCGTCTGATCGGTCCTGGAATATCCGAGCGCGACGATGATGTCGTCCGGCGACACCACACGCAGATAATACAGATCCACATCATAGATCTCGTCGATTGCGACACTCTTCCACGTCCGCCCCATGTCCGTGCTGTATGTCAGGGACACCGGAGCTCTGGTCCCGTCCACAACCATGCCGCCCGAAAGGAATGCCGTAATATCCGGTGATACATAATAGCTGCCTGCCGCCAGTTCCTCCGCACTCGTGCTGGAATACGGCAGTCTGGTCACCTCAAGCGGAACATTCGCGTACGAATTGCCGCCGTTAAAAGACACCTGCAGCGACGAATTGCGGATCCTGTACAGGTAATTGGACGAGGACGCCGTCTGGGTGCCGGATCCCATGGTCTCGGCCTGCCCGGACTTTGACGTGTCATCTGTCTGAAGTCCCGATTTATAGTCCTCCGGTTTCTGGATCGTCGACACGCTGATGGAATATGTCTGATCCGTGCCCTCTTCCCGGTTGAATGTCACCACCCACTCGCAGGAAAGGTTCCCCGAGGATGTCATAACAGCGCCCCAGGAGGAAAAGAATTCCGAATCACTGCTGTCCGGCGAAAAGGAAAATCTCAGATCGACGATATTGTTATCCTCGTCCAGAACCTGAACCGGCTCCCGCCTCACATTGCGGATTTTCTTCTCCGACGGAAGATTGCTCTGCGTGAACTGGGCGAGGAACTTCTGCTCCCAGGTATCCGCCGCCTCCTCAAGACCGACATCACTGCTTGAGAGTCCGCTCACGACGAATGTGTACCGGGAGTGAATCTGTGCTTCATTCTCTGCCCGACCCCTGACCGTCGACAGCGCGATCAGTGCGATCAGGACCGCCAGTACTCCCAGCAATACAAGCTGCAGCGCAGCATTGCGCAACTGTTTCAATGTGCCACCTGCCTGATGAAAAGTATGATACGCAAGACCCCGGGGACCACCGCTGCGCGCTGAACACACAAGATTCCCGGCCCCTGCTTTACATCTTACCATCCGTACGGGCGCTTAACAAGAAAGAATCAGGCTCTGTGGTGTATCAAAGGATTGTCAGGTACGGGTCCTCTCTTTTCAGTTCGTCGAGCATCTTCCGGCTCTCCTCTCTGCGGCCCAGACCGTACAGCCCCATGGCTATCAGTTTCCGGCAGTATATGCGGTTCCTGGCGTCAAGATCATCTGCGAAAATCTTCAGATCCGGCAGCGACACCGCGAAGTAGTCGATCGTCACGTGATCGAACAGGTGTTTCTCCCCGTAATCAATCAGCCGGTTAAACCGCCGGCGCGCCTCGTCTTCCTCCCCTAAAGAAAGAAACGCAAGCCCCTGGTAGAAGATCATGTCCGACGGCTGGTCATTATAGAACATCACACCAGAAGGCTCCTGATCCCCAAGCGTGGCACGGTGCCAGCTTTCGCGGGCTTCCTGCGTCTTCCCGCCAAGCTCCTGTGCTCTCCCGAGCAGATACCAGATCTGGTTGTCTTTCTCTCCCTCCAGCTTTCCTTCGCCCAGATTCTCCGGGAATACCAGCGCCTTCTCCAGCAGCTTTTCGGCTCTCTGTGCGTCCCCTTTCCGGATGGCCTCCCGGGCCATACCGGTGAGCGCAAGGATATACTGCGTGGAGACCTTTCCTTCACCGCCCTCCCACGGGTGGAAGTGTCTTGCGCGGATCCTGTCAAGCGCCTCTTCATGCCTCCCGAGCATGTTTAACAGACTGCAGATCATAAGGTACAGATCGTCACGTCTGCTGGCTGTCTCCTCATTCTCCAGAAGAAAAGCCAGTCTCTTCTTCACAGGGTATTTCAGCCGCGCGTACAGCTGATCAAGCTCCATCAGCACCCTGGCATCGCTCTTGTCCATGGCGAATGCCTTCTCAAGCGCCGCAAGGGCTTCCTCTTTCCGGCCTTTCACATTAAAATATCCGAGAGCCAGATTCCTCCACACCGTCGGAAAATCACAGAGAAAGCGGCTGGCATCTTCCCAGAGCCGGATCGCCTCATCCCTTCTGTCCCACGCGTACAGCATGCAGCCGAGATAGTAGCGCGCCATTTTATTATGACTGTCCGCCTCCACCGCTTTCTGCAGAACAATCATATCCTCGAGGCGGTTTGGAAATACGTAGGACGAGTCCGCTGCCTCTGCCCGGGCGCGGTATTCATCTGCCCTCGTGGCATCGCCCTCCTCTTCTGCAAGGACAGCAAGCCGGTACAGCACAAGCGGCGTCCTGGGTGATGCCGACAGCACCTGTCTTGCGCGGCCTCCAAACCCGGCTGACGCAAACAAATCAGCCGTTTCCAGATATGTGCTCTCCTTCCCGCGCGCCAGTTTCCGGAAAGCCTCTCTCTCCTCCTTGCAGCTGCTTCCCAGCTCGAAGCGGGACGCATAGGCGAACGGATCCTTTTTCAGCGTGCGCTCCAGCAGTTCCTCTGCCTCATCATGGCGTCCGAGCTCATTCAGGACGGCAGCTTTTACCGCGAGTGCCTTCAGATTGGCTCCGTTTTTCACAAGAGAACTGTCGATGTGTTCAAGCGCCTGCGGGAAATCTTTACGTCTGCAGTCGATAAGTGCCAGATAATAAAAGCCGATGTCCTGCTGTGCGCCGCTCCAGATGCTCTTGTAAAAAGCATCGTACGCCTCATCCGTGCGGCCCAGATAAAATAAAGCAAGGCCTCTGTCCGCAAAGCAGCGGCTGTCCTGCGGGTTCGGATTGCGAAGCGTACTGCGCCGGATCGCCGCATCAAAATACGGAAGGCTCTCCTCAAACTCGCCCCGGCGGACAAGCAGTTCGCCGAATGCCGTATTGTTCCGGATGTCTCCCGGATCCCTGCGCAGGGCCTCCAGGTAATACGCCTCCGGCTTCCAGTGCGCGTGGCGGTACTGTTCAAGATGCTTCCCCGTCAGATACAGTTCCTCCGTGGTCGGCGTATCCTCCGGTGCAGCTGGCGAGGGCATCGGATCCGGAACTTTGTCTATCTTTTCCTCCGGCTTCTGCCAGGAGATGAGCTCCCTGCCGGACGCGTCCCGCACCGTGATCCGCAGATCCTCTTCTCTCCCGGAGAATGCCATCTTCTCCCAGAAGGGGGTCCCTGGTGAAAACGCTCTGCTCTCCGAGATGAGAATTCTGCCGTCAGAAGTGTCCGTCAGTGTGACAGTAAGCTCCGGAAATTCCCGCACGGCATACACGCCCGCGGATGCCTCCTCGTCTATTACAGACAGACTGACAGCCAGGTCCTTTGTGGCATTCTTCACATATCCGATCGTTTTATACGGCATGAAGTACTGGGTGAAATCCTTCTCCTCAAAAGGCTCAAGCCACGTGAAGTCCGGCTGATTGTCCGTGAAAACACCGGTCATCAGTTCGATGTACGGTCCGTTGTGATCGGTCAGATTGCGGTCCCATGCCTTTCCGAAATCGCCGCAGCCCCATGTCCACTGCTTCTTGCCTGGAGAGATATGATGGTCGGCGACGTGCAGGATTCCCGCCTGCTTTCCGAAATCATACCCGCCTACGAAATCATAGTCAGAGTGCGCGCACATGTAACTGGTCGGGACCGGAATGTTTTTGTAGCGGGAGATATCCACGCCCGCCCCGTAGTCGTGCTTGTAGTAGACACCCGTGGCAATCGGGAAGCGGCTCACATCGCGCTTGCCGTGATCAAAGACGGCATGGACGTCCGGCGGGAATACCGACTGCGTGTTCTCATTCACGGCGACAGCCGGATTGGCCCACCAGAGAAAGGTCTGTGCAAGCGACGTCGGATTGTAGAGTTTCCCCTGAATCCGGATCGCCGCGCGGCCGGGCTGTACGCTGATGCGCGTCTCTCCCTTGGTCCCGTACATCTGGTCAACCTCTGAGAGAACCACCGTCTTCCATCCGTCACTTCTCTCCTCAATGCAGTAATCCACCGGACTGTACGTCGTAGGGCGGTGATGCTGCGGCCAGTTGAA
>DGVL01000077.1:3295-4958 GCA_002394965.1 Lachnospira sp. UBA4285 | reverse complement strand
CAAGGCAATGAATCCCAATGCCGGCAGTAAGGCGGTCGCGGAAATGAAAGAGATCATCGGGTATGCGGAGCGTCCTTTCATCATCAAAGGCATCATGACCGTACGGGGCGCACTGAAAGCCATCGAGGCCGGAGCCGCCGGCATCGTGGTATCCAACCACGGCGGCCGTGTGCAGGGCGGCACTCCTTCCACAGCGGAAGTCCTTCCGGCCATTGCGGAGGCGGTAAAGGGAAAGACAACGATCTTCGTGGACGGAGGTATCCGCTCCGGCGTGGACATCTTCCGTGCCATTGCACTCGGCGCAGATGCCGTGCTGATCGGACGTCCGATCCTGAACATGATTTACGGAGGCGGAGCCGAAGGCCTGAAGGTATATCTGGAAAAGATTACCGGAGAACTGAAGAGCACGATGACCATGTGCGGTGCCGCCACGCTGAAGGACATCACTTCCGATAAGATCTGGCAGGGCTGATCTTCCTCTTTACACCCTCTTCAAACCGACAGGGTCGCTCCCAAAGGAGCGACCCTGCTTTCTGTTTCACCGCCGGAATCAGCTTCGGTCTGCCGCATCGGATTTTCAGGCGATCTGATGGGGTTACGCGGTGAGGAGATGGATCAGGATCTCCACGACCTTGTCCATGTTCTCTGCGGAGATATGCTCAAAAGGTCCATGGAAGCCCGCTCCGCCTGTGCCGAGGTTCGGACAGGGCAGGCCGCGGAAAGATAACTGCGCTCCATCGGTGCCTCCGCGGATCGGAACGTGCTTCGGCTCCAGTCCTGCTTTCCGGATGGCTTCGTCCGTGCGTGCAATGATGTCACGGTGCCGGCATAACACCTCTTCCATGTTTCTGTACTGGTCGCGGATCGTAAGCTCTGCCGCTCCCTCCCCGTAGCGTTCGCACATGTATTTTGCCGCCTGCGCCAGCATCGTCTTTCGCACATTGAAATGCGCGGCGTCGTGATCCCGCAGAATATAATGGAGTTCCGCCTTTTCCACATCGCCTTTCATGGAAGTCAGGTGGAAAAAGCCCTCATGGCCCTCCGTCCGTTCCGGGCGCTCGGCGGCCGGCAGAAGCGCGTCAAACTCCATGGCCAGATGGGCCGCATTGCGCATTTTTCCCTTTGCTTCGCCGGGATGCACATTCACCCCGTGCAGCACGACATCGGCAGCCGCCGCGTTGAACGTCTCGAAATTCACTTCCGCCGGATCTCCGCCGTCCACCGTAAAGGCAAACGCTGCGCCGAGGCGCTCCAACTGCAGCAGGGCAGCACCGTGCCCAATTTCTTCGTCCGGCGGGAAGCACAGCGCCACTCTCCCATGGGGCAGGTTTTCCTTCTTCAGGATCTCACAGGCCGTCAGGATTTCGGCAATACCCGCCTTGTCGTCTGCGCCGAGGACCGTCGTTCCGTCGGTTGTGATCAGCGTATGGCCGCAAAGCGTTTTCAGATCCGGAAACTGATCCGGAGACAGGACCCGCCCGCTTTCACCGAGCGCCAGCGCACCTCCGTCATAGTTCGCAACAAGCTGCGGCTTGACCCCAAAGCCCGGAAAGTCCTCATCCGGGATGGTATCCAGATGGGCGATCAGCCCGATGCAGGGCTTATCTTCCATTCCCTCAGCAGCGGGCAAAACACCATAGGTATAGGCATTTTCATCCACATA
>DGVL01000077.1:0-3132 GCA_002394965.1 Lachnospira sp. UBA4285 | reverse complement strand
TATTTCAGCAGTCTTTCATATGCTCTCATGGTTTCGTTTTCTCTTTCTTTTCCTGTTTTACCGTCCCGGCCTCGGCGCCGCTGGTCTGATGAGCCAGGAAATTGCTCTTCATCAGAATTTCCTGCAGATGTTTTTCCGCTTCTTCCAGTTCCAGCCTGAATTCATTCGGAGAAATGCGCAGCACACCGGAGCGCATCGCCGAGATGCGGATCATGGTGTCTCCGGTCACCACCGAAACCCGGTCGTTTTTCCCAATTTCGGAGGCCAGCCGTTCGATATACGCGTCGGCGCTCTCTCCTTCAGGTGTAAACGCTACGCGGATGTTGGCATGCGCGCTGCGCGAACCGGGATTTCCGGCGGTTCGGAAACCGTCAAACACCAGAATTACTTCTCTCCCGGTAAACCCGCTGTAATTGGAAAGACGGTCCATCAGGCGTTCTCTGGCAGCGCCCAGATGATCCGATGCAAGTGCTTTCAGTTCCGGTTCGGCAAAAATGAAGTTATACCCGTCCAGAATAACGGTCGTCTTTCCTTCCGCCTGCTGTTCGGGTGCTTTCCTCTTTCCCTCGCGGCTCTTCTCTTCGTTCAGAGCGGATCCGACAGAGGGGCGGCGGATCGGGCCGAACTCTTTGAGCATGATGGCTTCCAGTTCCCGATCGTCGATCCGCTGCAGCCGGTGCAGCGCGGCCTCGCTCTGGGCACGGCGGCTCCGTTCTTCCAGGAAGGAGGGAAGGTGCATGTACTGTGTCACTTCCCGCCACGGGACCACGTAGCCCCCGCCATGTGCGCAGAAGACGGAGTCCGCAGGCCACTCCGTATCCCGTTCGGCCAGGTAGCCGATCTGTTCCAAAACCTCCGCCTCATTGTGGCAGGGGCGGTATCCCGCCGGGTGCACCGTGACCTTGCCGAATCCGTGGGTGTAGGAAAGAAGCGTCTCCGGATAATCGCCGAATTCGCTGACAAACACTTCCCCGCTCAAGGTGCTGAAGCGCTCTTCCTGTCGGGGACTGTCCAGTTGTGCATGCATGGCGCGGAAATCTCCGATGGCACGGCCCAGCTGCTCGCTTGGAAGTTTTACTTCAAAATGGTAGACCGGCTCCAGCAGGCGGCATTCGGCCTGCATCAGCCCGTGTCGCAGTGCCCTTCGGGCCGCTTCCCTGAAATCACCGCCCTCTGTGTGCTTCGGATGCGCCCTGCCGCTGACCAGACAGATGCGTGTATCCGTCAGTTCTGCCCCGGCCAGAACGCCCGGAAGCGTCTCATGACAAAGGGCGTCCAGAATCAGATTCTGCCAGTTTCGATTCAGGGTATCTTCCGGGCAGCCGGACTCCAGTACGATTCCGCTGCCCGGCGGAAGGGGTTCCAGAACCAGATGAACCTCGGCGTAATGGCGGAGCGGTTCAAAATGGCCGACTCCCTCCACCTTTTTTGTGACAGTCTCCTTATAAATCAGCTGTCCTTCCTCCGGACTGGCACGAAGTCCAAAACGCTCCAGAAGCAGAGCTTTCAGCATTTCTCCCTGCATCCTGCCCGAGAGGCAGACACTGATTCCGTCCCGGCCGGCCCGCGGCGAGAGCTCCGGCAGCTCCTCGCTCAATTGTCTGAGCTGTTCCAGCAGCGTTACCGGGTCCTGCCTGATTTCAAATCGAAGGCTATATCGCCGAACGGATTCCGCGCTCTCCTGCTGTACCTCGTTCTCTTCGCCGAGAACACAGCCGGCCGCGGTTCCGGTAAGGCCGAGCAGGCTGCAGACCTGCCCTGCTTCTGCCCTCTCGACCGTCTCATACCGTGCCCCGGAGTAGATCCGGATTCCGGTGACCTTTTCTTCTCTGAGGACACCGTCCGCGGTCCGATACTGCAGCGGATCCCGTACGGACAGACTGCCGCCGGTAATCTTGACTTGTGTAAGCCGCTGGCCCCGGGCGTCCCGGCTGATCTTATAGCATAAAGCGGAAAAGCGTTCCGGCCATGAGTGTATAAGCGTCCAGCGGTCCAGTCCCTCAAGAAATTCCTTCACACCGGTCAGCTGCAGGCCTGATCCGAAAAAGCACGGAAAAACCCTTCCGACCGTGATCGCACCGGCGAGGACGTCATCCGGGATTGCACCGTGTTCCAGATAAGCGTCCAGGCAGGCTTCATCCAGTTCCGCCGCTTCTTCAAAGATCGTTTCGTCGGGAGCCAAGAAGTCGACAACGGCGTCTGAAAGTCTTTCCTTCAGTTCCGAAAAAAGCGCTTCCCGGCCGTCACCGGCAAGATCCATTTTGGACACAAAGATCCAGGTGGGAATCTCCCGCGTCCGCAGAAGCTCCCAGATCACACCGGTATCGGCCTGGATTCCCTCGCTGCCGCTGATCACGAGGATCGCCGCATCCGGCACACGCAGGCCCCGTCTGGTCTCGGCAAAAAGATCCGCATGTCCCGGTGTGTCGATCAGGCTGAATTCCGTCGAGCCGTAGGAGAAGACCGCCTGCTTTGAAAACGCCGTGATTCCCCGGTTTCTCTCGAAATCCTCATAGTCCAGCACGGAATCGCGGTGATCCACTCTTCCACGTTTTTTCAGTTGTCCCGCCTCGAAGAGCATGGCTTCGGCCAGCGTGGTCTTTCCCGCGTCGACGTGCGCCGTGATGCTCAGGGCAATTCTCTTTTTCTTATCCATGGGACGAATTCTAACAGTTTTCCTCATCCGATGCAAGCATGCAAAGTTTTTTCATAGGTTTTTCTTTTTTCTGAAACTTTGACTACCATTTTTGATCGAACTATGTTATAATTACTTGTCAGTTTGTAACCAAGTCTCTTTCGGGAGATCAGGAGGGATAACAATATGAAGAAAATACTGGTCATGGAAGACGAAAGCAATATCCGCAGTTTTGTCGTGATCAACCTTCGCCGCAGCGGATACGAGCCGATTGAAGCCGCCACCGGAACCGAGGCGCTCGAAAAGGTCAAGGCCAATCCGGACATCTGCCTTGCCCTGCTCGATGTTATGCTGCCCGATATAGACGGTTTTGAGGTATGTCGCAGGATTCGCGCCTCCGGGTCCAAGATGGGCATTATCATGCTCACCGCCAAGAGTCAGGAGATCGACAAGGTCACGGGACTCATGACCGGCGCGGACGACTATGTAACCAAGCC
>DGVL01000015.1:2574-3805 GCA_002394965.1 Lachnospira sp. UBA4285 | reverse complement strand
TTGCCAGAGCCCTGCACGACGGAAAAATCTATAACGAGATTCTCGCCGAGACCGGTGCCTCCAGCGCCACCATCAGCCGGGTCAACCGTTCCCTGCAATACGGTGCCGGCGGATATGACCTCGTGTTCGCACGGCTTGAAGACGGGGAAAAATGAGCTGTTACGAAACACTTGCCGCATACTATGACCGGCTGACCGCCGATGTGGATTACCGGGCCTTTGCCGACCGGTATGAAGCGGCTTTCGCTGCAGACGGCGGCCCGTTTCATCTGCTGCTGGATCTCTGCTGCGGCACCGGAAGCATGAGTCTTGAGATGTCCCGGCGCGGCTACGAGCTCATCTCTGTGGATGCTTCGGAGCAGATGCTCATGGAGGCCCGGGAAAAATGCAGCGATCTTCCGGTTCCTCCGCTCTTTTTGATGCAGGACGCGGCCGAGCTTGACCTCTACGGAACCGTGGATGCAGCCTTCTGTTCGCTGGAGGGTATGAACTATCTCTCCCCCCGTCAGCTGGAAGCCTTGCTGCAGCGCCTCCCCTTCTTTATTCGTCCGGGCGGGCTCTTTCTCTTTGATCTGCGCGCGCCGGACTATCTCGAAAGCCTGGACGGCGATACCTTCGTCGACGAGGATGACGAGGTCTTCTGTCTGTGGCGCGCGGACTTTGACCGGGACCTCGCCGCGCTGGTATACGGGATGGACATTTTTGCCAGGGAAGGCCGCCTCTGGCGCCGCAGCCGGGAAGAGCACATCGAATATGCCCACAGTTTGGCACAGTTATCCGCGCTTTTTTCCGCCCATGGCTTTACCGACTTTAGCGCAGAAGAAGCCGAGGACCGGCTCTTTGTCTCCTGCCGCCGAAGTACAGTTTCCATTTCCGAATAAGTGTACAGAATTATTTCGGAAGTAAGCCTGTCAGCTGAATAACCGCCCTCTGTGATCGTCACAGAGGGCGGCTGTTTTTTCTTTATTGCTTTTTCCGCTCCCGCGTGCCTGCGGGCTCAGAACTCGTGGCGGCAGCTGGCTCCGCAGGGAAGATACAGGCCGCTGTCCGTCACAGGGAGACAGAGCTCCCGTGCCTCCGCCTCTCCGCCGAAGCGCGGTCGGAATACACTTTCCGTCACGTAGCTCAGCACCGAAGGGGAAAGCCCGGTGGTATAGGAATTGATCAGCACAAAGAGCGGCTTCTCCGACAGAACCCCTGCACAGGCCGACACGAAGGGCCAGAGGTTCTGC
>DGVL01000015.1:0-2520 GCA_002394965.1 Lachnospira sp. UBA4285 | reverse complement strand
CGAAGGGCCAGAGGTTCTGCTCCAGTTTCCACACTTCGCCCCCGGGTCCACGGCCGTAAGAGGGCGGATCCATGATGATTGCGTCATAATGTCTGCCGCGACGGATCTCCCGCTCGACAAACTTCAGGCAGTCGTCCACAATCCAGCGCACCGGCGCCTTGCTGACGCCGCTCGCCTCCGCGTTTTCCTTTGCCCAGGCCACCATGCCCTTGGCAGCATCCACATGACAGACCTCGGCCCCCGCCTTCAGGCAGGCGACGGTCGCCGCGCCGGTATAGGCAAAGAGGTTCAGCACGCGGACGGGCCGGCCGGCTTCACGGATCTTTGCCATCGCCCAGTCCCAGTTGGCCGCCTGCTCAGGGAAAAGGCCGGTGTGCTTGAAGTTCATAGGCTTGACCCGGAAGCAAAGCTCCCGATAATGCATGTCCCAGGACTCCGGAATCGTCCCTTTTTCCCAGCTCCCTCCGCCGCTTTCGCTGCGAAAATAGCGGGCGTTGCGCGTCTGCCAATGACGGTTTCTGCGCGGGGTGTCCCAGATCGCCTGCGGATCCGGCCGCACCAGATAGACCTCCCCCCAGCGTTCCAGTTTCTCGCCGTGGGAGCAGTCCAGCAGTTCATAGTCCTGCCAGCCGTCCGCCACCCACATGCTTGTTTCAGTTCTCATTCTCTTTCCTTTCCCGCTGTCGGGCGCTCATCTTCTTGAGGTCTCTCAGGGAAACATTGATCGCCGCCCCGATATAAATGACCTGGCAGATCAGATAGATCCAGTACATCAGCAGAATCACGGATGCCAGAGAGCCGTAGACCAGGGAGTAACGGGCCGACACCGCAATAAAGCCGGAAAAGATCAGACTCATGCCGACAATGCCGAAGGTGGCAAAGATCGCCCCCGGCCAGGTGAAGTACCGGTTCCCTTTCTCCCGGGAAAAGCGATACATTCCCCAGAGGATCAGGAACATGATAATGGCAAGCATCCAGTACTTTACTTCATGCCAGTTGACATCCACTTCAACAATCGGCAGCCATCTTCTGATCAGATTCAGAATGTTCCGGCTGCTGAACATGACGATAATGGCAAACCATGTTGCCGCCAGAAACACCACCGAATACAGCACACTGAACACAAAGCCCGTAATTCCGGTATAGCGCAGTCCCCCCTGCATACGGCCGATGGTCACCAGCATGCTGCGCACGGCGGCGGAAGCCGAGGTGATCATAACCGTGAGCCCAGCAATCGCCATGGCAAGGCTGTGATTGTCCTCCACATAGGCCAGGAAACTCCGGATGGTATCCAGTGTATCCGAACTCAGAAAGTCTTCCGCAAACTCCAGAATTCGGAGCGCCTGGTCATAGTTCTGCCCCAGAAGCGTATACAGGCAGATGATCAGCGGAAAGACCGTCATCATCATGTAATAACACAGCGCGGCGGATGCCAGCGGAATCTGCTTGACATTGTAATAGTGGATAACGCGCTTAATCAGATAGATCAGTTTTTTCACATCAGGTTTCTCCCGAAGAGGCATTGCAGACAAAAGCTCCTCCGCAGGGGGAGGAGCTTTTGTTCTATTGCAAGCAGCAGCCTCTCATCTGAGGCATCCGGAATCGCTTACTTTGTATTGAAGATCTTGAAGATATTATCAAACGGATCTTCTGCCGGCTCATCCTCAGATCCGGCCGGCGCCGCATCCGCCGCAGGTGCAGCACTGGGCACCACCGGCGCCATCGCGGATGCAGCAGCTTTCTTAAACACGGGAGGAACGGAGGGAGCAGCAGGGGCGGCCGGGGCAGCAGGCGCAGCCGTTTCCTGGGCCGGAACCTCGGTCGCAGCAGCCTTGCGCGCCATGGCGGCCTTTTCTGCAGCGGCGGCCTGGGCGGCGCCTTCCTCAAAGCCGGTGGCGATGACCGTCACACGGATCTCATCCTGCATCGTCTCGTCGAAGTTCGCGCCGAAAATGATGTTGGCATCGGGGTGTGCGGCTTCCTGCACAAGATCTGCCGCCGCTTCCACATCCTCCAGGCCCATATCCGAGGAGCCGGTGATATTGATCAGCACGCCGTGGGCGCCGTTGATGGAGGTCTCCATCAGGGGGCTCGCAACCGCAATCCGCGCGGCCTCTTCCGCCTTGCCCTTGCCTGCGGCATGGCCAACGCCCATGTGGGCATAGCCCGCGTTCTTCATGATACAGGTGACATCGGCAAAGTCCAGATTGATAAAGCCCGTGTTCT
This sequence comes from Lachnospira sp. UBA4285, assembly GCA_002394965.1. GTDB lineage: Bacteria > Bacillota > Clostridia > Lachnospirales > Lachnospiraceae > UBA4285. The sequence continues at coordinate 294 of DGVL01000015.1, read as the reverse complement.
TAATCAGGTCGGAGATGCTCGTCACAGCCTGACGGAGCACATCATCCGCAATCTCAAACGCGTTTGCCAGCGTGACCTTCTGGTCGGTGGCATATTTCAGGCGGTCATTCGGGATGATCAGCAGAGAGTCAACCTTTCCGAGGAGCTCCCGGATACCGGCGTTGGCCTGTACCATCCGGCGGTTTCCTTCGAACTTGAAGGGCTTCGTCACGACACCGACGGTCAGAATTCCGGCTTCCTTGGCAATATCCGCCACGGTCGGTGCAGCACCCGTACCGGTGCCGCCGCCCATGC
>DGVL01000001.1 GCA_002394965.1 Lachnospira sp. UBA4285 | reverse complement strand
CCGGGCATGCGCATCGGCTGGATCTGCGTGCGCAACAAGGAGCTGAAGGCCAAGCTTCTCAACTACAAGTCCACCGCCGACCTGCACACCAACATCTTCAGCCAGATGGTCCTGGCCCAGTACCTCGCCGACAACGATGTTGACGAGCATATCTCCAAGATCAAGGCGCTTTACAAAGCCAAGTCCGACTTCATGGTCGAATGCCTGCACAAGTATCTGCCCCAGGGCTGTGAGCTCACCCCGACCGAAGGCGGCATGTTCCTCTGGGTCACGCTTCCGAACGGTCTGTCCGCCCTGCAGCTCTACTACAAGGCGCTGGAGAAGGGCGTCGCGATCTGCCCGGGCGATCCGTTCTATGAGTATAAACGGAATGTCTCGAGCTTCCGCATCAACTATTCCAACTCCACCGACGAGGCCATCGAGAAGGGTGTCAAGATCCTCGGCGAGGCCTGCGCGGAGATGATGAAGGCCTGAGGGCCGACGCGGCAATCATATCATTCCATAAAAGAGTAAGATGGAGTACCGAAGCACTCGGTACTCCATCTTTTGTCGCCTGAGCCGCCTCAGGTTCTGTCCGCACTGTTCTTTTCGCCTTCGATCTCCAGGATTTTACGGAACTGAGTCTCGTAGAGCTCCCGATAGGTCCCGCCCTGCGCCAGCAGCTTCTCATGGCTGCCCTGTTCGGCGATGGTCCCGTCTTTGACCACGAGGATCTGATCCGCCTTCAGGATGGTGGAGAGCCGATGCGCGATGACGATGCTGGTCCTTCCCTCCATCAGGGCCTCCAGGGCATCCTGGATCGCGTTTTCGGTGATGGAGTCCAGGGCCGAGGTCGCCTCATCCAGGATCAGGATCTTCGGATCCTTCAGGATAACCCTGGCGATGCTCAGGCGCTGCTTCTCTCCGCCGGAGAGCTTCAGCCCCCGGTTCCCGACCACGGTTTCATACCCCTCCGGCTGACTGCGGATAAAGTCATTGAGATTCGCAATATAGCAGGCCGCGTCCAGCTCCTCCTGGGTGGCGTTCTCTCTGGCATAGAGCAGATTCTCCCGGATGGTTCCGTTAAAAAGGTAGCTGTCCTGGGTAACGACGCCGATCTGGGAGCGCAGATAAGGAAGATCAAAGTCCCGTACGTCCACCCCGGCAATCTTCACGCTGCCGCCCAGCACGTCGTAGACCCGCGGGATCAGATTCACGATCGTGGACTTGCCGGAACCGCTGGGCCCTACGATCGCATACATCTTTCCGGCCGGCACCGTAAAGCTGATATCCGTGAGAAGCGGCTTTTCCGGGTCATAGGAAAAGGCCACATGATCATAAACAATGTCTCCGTCCGTCACATCGGGCGTCGCGCCGTTCTCCGGCGAGCGGATGGGGTTTTCCATGTCGAAGTAGTCAAAGATTCTGGTAAACAGGGCCAGCGAGCGCGTAAAGTCCACGTGGATGTTCAGCAGCGATTCCACCGGACGGTACAGCCGGTTCACCAGCGAAACCGTGGCCGTGATGGTACCCACGGTGAGACTCGGATCAGCGCGGGTAATGATGAAATATCCGCCCGCAAAGTAAATGAGCAGCGGGCCGAGCTGGGTAAAGAGGCCCATTACCACCCGGAACCACCGGCCGTTCTGCTGTTCCTTCAGGCCCAGCCGGGTGACTTCTTCATTGACCTTCACGAAGCGCTCGTATTCCCGCTCTTCCCTGGTAAAGAGCTTCACCAGCAGCGATCCGGAGACAGAAAGCGTCTCGTTGATGAGCTGGTTCATCTCGTCGTTCTTCGCCTGGCTGTCGGTGAGCAGGGCATAGCGCCTTTTTCCAACCCTCTTCGTCGGCAGAATCAGCAGCGGAATCACCACAATTCCCACCAGCGCCAGCTGCCAGCTCATGGAAAACAGCGCCACAAGGCTTGTAACAACCGTCGCGATGTTGGAGACAATGTTCGAGAGGGTGCCGGAGATCACGGTGCTGACCCCGCTGATGTCCGTGTTCATGCGGGTGATGATGTCACCCTGCTTTTCCGAGGTGAAGAAGGCGTGCGGCATATGCTGCAGATGGTCATACATCTGGTTTTTCATGTCGAAGATAATCCGCTGGGAGATCCAGGAGTTGATATAGCTCTCGAGAACCGAGATCACCTGAGAGGCCGAGAGCGTCACAAACGCCAGGATCAGCAGCCGGACCAGCAGCGCCATGTTTTTCCCCACCAGCGCCTCATCCACGATCCGCCCCGTGATGATGCTCGGCAGCAGGCCGAGGACGGCTGACACCAGGATTGTCACAAACACCAGCACAAACTGAAGCCGGTACGGCAGCAGATAGGACAAAATCCGCCGGATCAGGGCGCTGTCCACCTTGGGCATGTTCTGTTTCTCTTCTTCGGTCAGGAAGCCCCTCGGTCCCAGCCCGCGCGTCGGAGGTGCCACAGGATCGCCGCCTTTCTTTTTATTGTTTTATTTTCGATTGTTTTTACTCGCTTTTTTTCAATACAGTTGCATTCTATGCTTTCAGTTTGACGATATCAAGCCGGGAATCATGAATTTTCCGGGGTTTTGCCCTAATTTTGTTGTATTTAACGATTGACGCA
>DGVL01000038.1 GCA_002394965.1 Lachnospira sp. UBA4285 | reverse complement strand
ATTTCATCAACCACCATCGGAGCGATCCATTCCGGTCTGCAAAACCAGCCGTGACGCTCTTTGCAGTTCCCGCGGAGGTTGTGCCCGCCGCAGCTCCGATCCCATTCAACGCCGATTACCTTGCCGGAAGTGCCGTTGATGTACGCGACCACCCCGGTCCATCCGGTTACAATATGATCATTGTCGTCCGGATGGTCTACCGTGCAGACCACCGGCATCCCGACGGCAAAATCACTTACTCTTCTTTCCGGCATCTTAACCTCCGTCACAGCACACGTTCTATTCGATCATAATGGAGAACAAACTTTCCCCAGACGGCCTCTTCGCCATGGTAATGACCAAAGAACCATTTGGTAAACCGGGTTTTGTGCGCGACCTCGTTGAAGTACGAGGTGAGCACGTCAGACCCGCGGAATCCAAGTGTTGAAGCCACTTCCTGCGGGCAGCAATGGGATATAATGTAGTCCGTCTCAAAGTTGTGTTCCTCCAGCGTTTTCATTCCGAAATCCATCTCTTCCCGGGTCGGAAGTTCCTGCTTCCACCACGAGATGTGATTGATGCGAAACATGCGTCCGAGTTTGCTCCATTGCCTCACCTCGGCAATGAAAGATTCCGGCGATTCGTAGTCGTCGGCGTCCAGAATCCCGTCTTCGACATCATGGCTGCTCGCGCCGCCGAAGCACCAGAACTTCTTCCCTTCAAACTCGAACATGTATCCGCGCATCAGGTGGTAGACGCTGTCACGGATGCGGTGCGCCCTGCCGCCATGGAAATCAACAACAGGGAACTCGTCCCCGTAAAGGCGGTCAAAGTTTTCGTGATTTCCGTCTACGAAAACGGTGGTAAAGGGCTTTTTATCCAACCAGTTCAGCCACCAGCGTTCCGCCGGCGTGTCCTGCCAGATGCCGAAATCCCCGCAGACAATCACGATATCATCCTTTGTCATCTCTTTCTGTTCCGGGAAGTTCCTGGAGCCGAACTTCTCATAATTCGCGTGACAGTCACCGGTTACAAAGACCATGTCTCACATCCTTTCATTCTTTTTTTTACCCTGTAATCTACGTGGAGATGCTGCGATGTTGGATACCTGAAAAAGCCGGATGGCGCCAAGCTTTCCAGGGTTTTCCAGGAATCGATTCGGCTCGCATTTGAGAGAAAAAGTTCAGGTTCTCCCAAGAGAACTTGCGTCTGAGTAACAATTACGTTGGAAAAAGTTGCTCAAGAGTACGCGTGTCGAGAGGCCGCCAGGGTCAGGCTTACCGAGCTACCGACGGCAGTCCTCTGGAGATCCAAGAAGGCAACGGCCTGCGGTTCCTTCCCTCTTCTTTCTCGAAGCGTCACTCTCGCTGACAGCAAGAGCACAACACATGGTTGTCATTGCATTACAGGGTAAGATCGGCCTCAGCCGATGTTACTTTTTATTTTTCGTGCGGATCGACAGGCACCCGTGGTGGGCTTTGCGGTAGTACGGGGTGTCCAGATTCAGCATCAGGCCTCCCCATATATCGCTTTCCGCCAGCCAGGGCCGCTCCATGAGCCTGTCGATGACGCGCTGGTCGGAGCCGTGGTAGAGCAGCGGAACCACCGAAGTGGATTCCGTATTCAGAGACGCAAATGCGCGTTCCAAAACCATACGGCGTACGCTATACGGTGTCTTCGGATTCGCCGATTCAAAATCCGTGAGCGGGATAATGTCGAAAATCCGGAAGCAGTCGTCGGTCAGCACGCCGTCCAGAACCGCAGCGTTTTCCTCACAGAAACCGCTAAGCAGGTTCTCGATCTTTTCCCGGCCGGTCACGGGCATGCCGTCACCGGAGATCAAACGTCCACGGTAGAAGGTCGCACGCCTTCCGCCGGCAATCGGCGTCAGCCAAAAGGATGTGCCTGGCTCCACCGGACAGGATCCGATCGGTGTGGCGAGCTGGATCCGCCATGGAGGAATCAGCCCGGGGATTACCCGGTTCACCGTCTTGATGGAAACCCCGAGACGGAGCGTATGGGTGAAAAGCCCGATCAGAAGCTCCCGTTCCAGCTCTTCCTTACAATGACCGTAGAGGAGAAGCTTGACCTGACGCAGCGTCGCAGCGTCCATGCTGCGCAGGCCGCCCAGGAATTCGCAGCATTCAAAGGGTGTCTCGAAGAATACCAGCGGCATCTCTTCTGTGTAGGTTTCCCCGTCCTGGAGCAGGAGCATTTCCTCGGACAGGCGACAGGAAAACAGCGGATTCAGCAGGTAAAAAAGGAACAGACGAAAGTCCGTTTCTGTCTGATACCGCTGAAGAACCGCCGCTTTCTCATTCTTTCCGGCTTTGCGAAGCTCATCAATCTGAGAGCAGTATGATTTCATCGCATCTTCCTTTCCTTGTTGCGCGGAACTGATCTGTAATCCAACCATAGTATCGCTGTAATTACATAAACGATAGAAGGAAAAATTCCGGATCGAGCAGGGTTGGCTGAACACGAAAAACCAGGGTGTTGTGAGCCGAAAATCACGAAATCACGGGGTAATTTCTATTGACAAATGGCTGGTTTTGTGTTCTTACACCGGAAGGTTTGGTGCGGAAGATCGAGACCCGAGCACCAGTGTCGCGTGGGATAGAAAACCACGCCTTCTGGATACACCAGTACCCTCTCTCCCTCTTCTTGCTCAAAGCGTTACTTCCGCTGACAGCAGAAGCTGTTTTACCTGAGTAAAACACATTTCATTACAGATCTTTACAATTGTTTATGCCTGAAGCTGAGACTGAATCAGCAGCTTAACATTTACGTTGTACTTCTCCCCTGCCTTGAGGATGATTTTATCGGCTGCGTCCGGTTCGATCATGTGGAGGTAGTTCCGATACCCCTCAAGAACCTGGACATCATGCAGATCCCAGGGGCGGCCGTTCTTGGTGTCCAGAATGAAGGAGCTCAGCTTTGCACGGAAGATTCTTTTCTTCTCATGACCGACGGTGATCCGGACCTTCCCGTCCTGGTCTTTGCAGAGCATGAGCCCCAGGTTAAAATTTCTTCCCGAGCTGCTCCCGTATCTGGTTTTCTTCTCGTTGATGGTGAAGGGCGCGCCGAAGGAGGCGAGAACCTGCTTGATCGCCGACTCGATTTCCCGGTAGTTGAAGTCGTATTTGGAGGAAATCTGGAAGTCGTCGGCGTATCTGGTGTACACGAAGTTCTGGCGCTCGTAGCTGCGGAGCATGTTGGAGAGCTTGTAGTCCACGGGGATCATGATGATGTTGGTAATCATCGGACTGATGGGCGTGCCCTGGGGAAGCCCGCCGTCCAGAATCGCAAGCTCAATCGCTTTGGTCAGCTCACGTTTCCCCTCCTCGCAGTTCATTACCTCGGAGAAAGGGTAGATCATGGAGAGCATCTTCAGGATGAATTCCAGGGTGGTGCTGCCGAAGAAGTTATGGAGATCATACTTGGCATACCAGCGACTCTCGTTGTCCTGATGCCGCTTCATGGCATCCAGCGTGCTGCGTTTGCGTATGTAGGCGAAAGCGGATGTGTGGTACAGCGCGCGGAAATCGTTCTCGAAGATGTCCTTCAACATCCGCAGCGCATCCATGAGCTGAGGCTGGGGAGCGGAGATGTCACGCCAGCCGCCGGATTTCTTCGGGATCTTGAATTCCCGATAGAGATCGTGCCTCGGAACCGCGCGGAGGCTGTCGGTCATGAGGTTGAACTGTTTCAGGCGATTGATCAGGCCTGGGATGTTGAAGCGAAGCTTGCGGGCCATGTACTCGCTTACCCGATCCAGCTCGTAGGTTCTTGTATTCGTGAGGTTTGGATTCAGCGTCGGCACCGGGCCGTAGGAATCGCTCAGCAGTTCGTCCAATGTCATCTGGTGATACATCGGAGGCTGCTTCACTGTGATATAGACCATGTTATCCTCCCGTTTCATCGTCTTTAAACCGTAATCTGATTACATAAAAGCCTGGCAGCTGATGAGTTCCTGCTGCGGAAGAGTAAATCATCAACTCAACAATTGGTGGGGATGGTGAAGATAAGGATGAATTGTCAGGATTCTGGAGCTGATCTGCACGGAAAACCTGAGAAAACCTGATGATTCAGACCGGTGTTCGGAGTAAGAAAAATTACTGTGAGCCAGATCAGCCCTTATCTCGAAACTCTGGGTTGCGACGACATCGCACCAGTCTCGTTGCGCCTCCAGAGCCTCCCCCTTTTCGCTGCTCAAGTCGTTACTTTTGCTGACAGCAAAAGCCGCCATGTGAAAACATGACACATTGCATTACGGTTTTGCGGAGCAGCCCGCCGATTGGATTACCGGCAGGCTGCGCATCTGTTCGGTATTACTCGTCCATCGGGAAAGCGAGGATCGCGAAGTGGAAGCCGTCGAATTCCACGTAGGTCTTCAGCCCCTCGCCCTTGACGAAGTTCAGGAAATTGTTCACGCCGAGTTCGCAGATCGACCGAACCGTCGTCGCAACGCCGAGCGTTACACCGCAGGCGGAAACCGGCGTCTCGGTCTTCGCTTCGTCATGGCTGAACTGCATGGATTTCAGAAGGTTCTGCTTCTGTTTGTAGTTCGTCCAGTCCGCAGCGTAGTGCTGGGCACTTGTCAGGAGGGTGCGGAAATCAAAAGCCGCTTTTACAAACGGACTGTCGATGTGACGCTCCACAATCTGGCGGCGGAGGTCGATGTTATCGACACAGAGGAAGAGATACCCGGACAGGAGCTTTCCCTGCCAGCCTTCCGGCTGGATCTCGATGAAGTCGGCGGCGTCTGGATTGATCTCGATGAGAAGATCACGAAGCGCCTCCACCTTCGGACGGTTGATATCCTTGTGACGGAACATCTGGTTGGAAATGTTGTGCGGCTCCACCGTGTCGAAATCCCACAGCGTCAGCTTGGTCAGGCCGTTGCGGACCATGAGCTCGGCGAGGGTGGAACCTACCGAACCGCAGCCGATGATGTGGATGCGGCCGTCAATCTTCTCGGGCTGGAAAAAATCGTAGCATTTACTGAGATCCATCGTGATCCTCCTTATGCAACCATGGCGTCGCTGAACATGTCGTCAAGCGAGCAGTCTTCTTCCGGTGCCGGGAGGGTGTTTTCCTCGGTGAAAACCGTCTCCTCTTCCGGTTCTTCCGGCTCTTCCTCTTCTTCCTCCGGGTCGAATTCCCCGTTGCGCTCGGCAAAGTCCATGACCCGTTCCTTGTAGTCATCGAAGTCGTCGTCGGTAACGCCTCTCATTTCGCCGTAGTAGTTGTCGTACAGGTAGTAATCGTACCCGTCTTGCCTGTCGTATTCGGCGAGCGTATCGTACATTTCACGCCAGGTGCTGTTCCTGGCCAGGTCGACCAGTTCATCATTGATCCATTCGTCACGAGCATCCGGACTCATGACATTGTCTGCGATGTCACAGTCGATATCCCGGCAGAAATCCTCCAGTTCGTACCATGTGGTTACTTCCCGTTCAAATTCCAGTCTTGTCATGTGATAAACCCTCCCCGTTTACCAGATTCCCTGCTGAATTACTTACCAGACTCCCTCGCGGTACCCGAAAGCGCTGTACGGACTATTGTCGTCAAAGCCGCCGTAATCGTCCTCATCATCGTAGATGACACAGGCGTTCTTCGGACTGAGGTTGGAGTAGCCGCCGATTCCTTTGTTTTCGGAACCGGTTCTGCGCTTTCCCTTTTTACTTCCGAACTTTCGGGTAGATCCGGAGAATTTCGAACTCTTTTTTTTTACGTCGTCCTGCTTGGCAGCGGCCGGCTGAGCGGCGGCCGCAGGTTTCGCAGGAGCGGCGGGAGCCGCAGGCTTTGCGGCCGATGCGGGAGTGACCACCGTCGTCGCAGGCTTGTTCCCGTAGTCATAAGCCCCGCGTCCGTACTGGTAGGCCGGAAAAGCGTTCTGATTGGTCTTGGTCACGACCTTGTCCTTGGCATCCTTCAGGAAGGCCTGCATGTCGAAGCCGTTGCCGAGGATCTGGACCGTGACATCGGCGGTTTCAAACAGAACGTTCTTCGCCATGTCGTAGATCT
>DGVL01000087.1 GCA_002394965.1 Lachnospira sp. UBA4285 | reverse complement strand
ACAGGAAGATCCTGGAAATGACATGACTCGTTTTCAGAAACTTTCGCATTTTGATTCCTCCTTTTAAGATGACACTGCATCAAGATGTATTGTACCAAATAAAAAGCGTTCGCACAAGAAAAACATCATTTTTTCACATCCGGTTTTCAGTGCCGCTCTTCTTGACACGCTCTCGGGATTATGCTATTTTGGCAAAAAGCAACGAGAGCAGGTGCCGAAATGAGTATGCTGATTCTTTGTACCGGAAAACCCCTCTCCCCTCTGGAGGGGAGCTATACCTCTGCCGCCTTTGATGCCGCGGCCGAGGCCGTGATCCGGTCCGCGGCTCAAGCCCCTTCCGAACGACGGATCTTGCCGGGAGGCCGGGTCGTCTGGATCGGAGAGGGTTTGCTTGCCCGTTCCACGGCCGAGCAGATTCTTGAGCCGTGCGAGCTTCATGTCGAACCTCTTCTGAACGAGATCTCCGTCCGCGCCTTCTCGGATTCGGATCGTCCGCTCCCTGCGGAAAAATGGCTCCGGAAGGCCGCGGCCCAGCGCAAGTCCGGGGACCCGCGTCAGCCGGAGTCCCGGGAGGCTGTTGCCGCCCGCGCCGATGCGCTGATTCGGAAGCTGGAGGAGACCGGCACCGATTCTCTTCTGATCGTCTATCCGATTTTCCTTGCCGAGCTTCTCGACCGCTTTCGCGTTCACAACTATGTGGTGCAGCGCGGAGGCCTCTTCCGTTTCCAGCCGCTGGAGAAGATTGTCGTCTCACGGAAGGACGAGCACTGCGGCGGCTGTCAGCACAACTGCTTCCTTTCCAATCCCGGCTGCGGCGTCGGCCGGGACAAGGCCATGCGCCGGAAGGGCTGAAAAAAACAAAACTCGCAGAACCGGTGAACATCTCACCTCATGTCTGCGAGTTTTCTTTTATCCCGATATTCTGTCTAATACATCTGATGCGATTCTTCCGCTCTGCGCGCTCCGGTTCTCTGGGGCTTACGCGTCATGGGCGGCCATGACCGCTTCAAAAACTGCCGAGCGGAAGGCTCTGGCCTCCAGCGCGCGTACCCCCTGAATGGTCGTTCCGCCGGGTGAGCAGACCGCGTCCTTCAGTTCGCCAGGATGCCTGCCGCTCTCGAGGATCAGCTTCGCCGAGCCCAGCACCATCTGCGCCGAAAGCAGGATTGCGTCCTTCCGGGGAAGTCCGCAGGCCACCGCCGCGTCCGCCAGGGCTTCCACAAACAGATCCACATAGGCCGGTCCGCAGCCGGAGACCGCCATCCCCGCCTCCATCAGCCGCTCTTCGATTTTCATGAAGCGGCCCGCATGGCGCATGGCCTGCAAAAAGCACGCCTGCTCTTCCTCACGCACCTCCCTGCTGCAGCTGTAGAGGATCATCCCCTCGCCCACCGCCACCGGGGTGTTCGGCATAATCCGGATCACCGGGAGATTCTCTCCCAGCTCCTCCTGCAGCTTCCGGATCGGGACCCCCGCCGCCATCGACACGACGACAAGGCGCTCCTCTCTCTTCTGCAGCAGCGGCCGCAGCGTTTCGCAGAGGCCCGGTAACACCACCGGTTTCACCCCGATGAAGAGCAGGTCCGCTGCCGCGGCGGCTCCGGCGTGGTCCGTCACGGTCCCTCCGATCTCTTCCCGGAGCTTCTCCGCCTTTTCCGGATGCCGGTTCACCAGCAGCAGCTCGTTGTCCTTTTCCAGCGCGGCGGCCCTGGCCAGGGCGCCGCCCATGTTTCCCGTTCCGATAAATGCCAGTTTCATTCTGAATTCTCCCTCATTCCATCTGAAAAGCAACCGCTCAGGACCGTTTCCGGAGCTTCTGCTTTTTTCCGTCGGGCGTGACGATATAGGTGTTTTCCAGCACCTGTTCTGCGCCGCGCCGCCATTCGGCGATGTATTCCTTCCGCAGTACGTCCCGTTCACGAAGTTCTTCCGGCGTCAGCTCCCGCTCTCTGGCCAGTTTCGCCAGCTCGTTGATTCGGTTCAGTTTTGAGTTTTCCATTCTTTCTCCGTTTCTTTGCCTGATTTGTACAGACAATATTGATCTGTCCGCTCCGCCGGTTCCGCCCGTCCGCAGTATATGGGAAACTATATCACATCGCGCGCTCCCTGTCCATATCCTCCGCGGCTCCTCTTCTGCTTCTACCTATATAATATTATTAATAGAGGAAATTCATTGACCTTGCTCATGGATCATGATATTCTTGAATTACAGAACCGGATTTTCCATAAACCTACAAATCTGACCGAAAGGAGTCTTGATATGACAAGCAACTCTGTTTTTCGCGCCACGCCGGCAAAAAGCTTCTGCGTCTCTCTTCTGCTGCTGGTGCTGGTCCTGCTGACCGCTGCGGCGGTCACCCCGAGCGCCGCGGCCTATTCAGAAGCGGATTTCGTCATCGGTGCCGCGGGCGAGCTGAAGCAGTATAAGGGTTCGGACACCGAGGTGGTCATTCCCTCCGAGGTCCGCGTCATCGACAGCTCCGCCTTCTCGGGCAAGCAGCGGCTCCGTTCCGTTGTGATTCCCGAGGGCGTTACCGAGATCCGCGGCAATGCCTTCTATAACTGCTCCAGCCTGAAGGAGATCTCCTTCCCGTCGACTCTCACCGCCATCGGAAGTCAGGCCTTTGCCAACTGTGACGGTCTCGAGACACTGGACCTGCCGTCTGATCTGATCACCATCGGCGAAAATGCTTTCTACGACTGTGACCGCCTGAGCTCGCTCACGATTCCGGACAGCGTGGAAGATCTTGCCAAAGGCGCCTTCAGCAGCTGCGACAAGCTGACCGAGGTATCGCTCGGGACCGGTGTGCGAAAGCTTGGAAACGCTGTCTTTAGCGGCTGCTCGTCCCTGACCGCCGTTCATTTCTCCGAGGGTCTCCTCGAGATCGGCAACAACGCCTTCACCTCCTGTCCGATCCGGGAGCTGATTCTTCCCGACAGTCTGTCGAAGATGGATGTCTCTGCCCTGAATTCCACCAGCACCTCCGACCCGCTCAAGAAAAGCCTGGTCCGGGTTCACTGGCCGTACGGTCTTTCCACCGTCACCCAGAGCCAGTTTGCAGGCTTCCAGGCTCTCGCGGAGGTCGATATTCCGGAAGGTGTCACGGAGATCGGCAGCAGCGCATTCATCAACTGCCCCATGCTGGAAAACATTTCTCTGCCGGAGTCACTGACCTCCATCGGATATCAGGCCTTCAAATCCTGCTCCCGACTGGCTTCCATCCGCCTGCCGGAGCGGCTTCGGCTCATCGACAGCAACGCCTTCTGCGACTGTGACGCCCTGGCCCGGCTCGAGGTTCCGGACAGCGTCACGGAAATCGGTGAATCCGCCTTCAACGGCTGCGATGCCCTTACAGAGATTGTGCTCGGTTCCGGCGTCCGGAAGATCGGCATCTCCGCCTTTCATAACTGCAGCTCTCTGACCGCCATCTCCCTGCAGGAGGGGATCGAAGAGATCGGAAGCAACGCCTTCACCTTCAGTCCCTTCCGGGAGCTCATTCTCCCGGACAGCATCACCAAGATGCCATTTGGCGCGATCAACTCCAACAAGCCCAAAGATCCCATCTACAGCAGTCTGAAAAAGATCCACTGGCCCGCCCGCATGCTTACGGTCACGGACAGCCAGTTTACCGGCTTCCAGGTTCTGGAAGAAATCGAGATCCCTGAGGGAATCACAAGCATCGGTACCGGAGCCTTCCACGGCTGTCCGTCACTCACACGCATCGAGCTGCCCGGCTCCGTTACCGAGATTAAGGATAAGGCCTTTTATTCCTGCGCATCCCTCGCGGAGGTGTTCTTCTCCGATCGCCTCAAGACCGTCGGTGAGAGTACGTTCTATGACTGCGACCGCCTGCTGACCGTGGAGCTGCCTGACAGCGTTGTCTCCATCGGGGCCTCTGCCTTCAGCGCATGTGACCGCCTTTCCAGCGTCTCTCTCGGCAGCGGCCTGCGCACCATCGGCACGTATGCCTTCAACAGCTGCCCGCAGCTTACCGCCGTCTTCTTCAAGGACGGGCTGGAAACCGTCGCCGCCAACGCCTTCACCAACAGCCCCATCGCCGAACTGGACCTCCCGGACAGCATTATCACGCTGACTCCCTCCGCCATCAATTCCGGAAAGAACGGCGACCTTCTGAAATCCAGCCTAAAGCGGATTCACTGGCCAGCCGGAGTAAGAGTCATTGCCGACAGCCAGTTTATGGACTTTACCGCCTTGGAAGAGATTGATATTCCGGATACCGTGACCGCCATCGGCGCCAGCGCCTTCTACCGCTGCGCTGTTTTGAACAACGTCGTTATTCCGGATTCCGTCAATACGATCGGTACACGCGCTTTCTTCCAGTGCATCGGACTGCGGGACCTCACTATGCCGGAGCGGCTGAAGTCTGTGGGCGCCAATGTGTTCGAGGGCTGCGACAACCTGATGATTCAGTATTCCTGATTCCGCAAGGCGGAGATTCCTTCCGAATTTCCTGCGCCGGGCTGCCTTTTGGGCAGATCCCGGCGCAGATTATTTCAGGCGTTATTCATATTTTGCTTGTTTTTTCTCTTATTTATGATATAATGCCGTTTCGGAAAGGAGATCTGCGTATGATCGAACGGCACGGGACCCATGTCTGTAAGAACCCGGACTGCAACGGAGAGATCGCCTGGTCCGTTTTTCTGACGAAAGACAGACTGAAGGAAGGTCAGCCGATTGTCATCTCTTCGAGATGTCTCTTCTGCGGCACCAAGCAAAAGTGGATTCAGGAGATCAAAGCAATCTGAGCGGGAAATGAGCTGATGAGCAGCTGATTTCCGGCTTTCTTTTTTTGCCTGCGCTGCTCCGTTGTCCGACATCTGCGCTCTTTTGTTCCGAGAGACGACACGGTCCCGGCGTCAAGCCCGCAACTTGCACAAATTTCTTTCCGCCCCGGGCCCCGTATCCCGCCTGTTAAACGCTTCTAAACGTTAAAAACAGGCTGAATACAAGATCTTGTAGGTTTGTCGCTTCCGTCAATTGCATCCTCCCACAAGATCTGGTATGATGATGTTCAGTTCCTCCCCGCATCGACGCTGCGTATCCGAGGGGAAGGGCAAAACCAAACCGTAGAAGGGGATAAAACATGCTTACGTGTAAACT
>DGVL01000010.1 GCA_002394965.1 Lachnospira sp. UBA4285 | reverse complement strand
TGGTTGTACAGCCAGCGCAGGCCCCATTCCGCCGGGCTCCAGTTCCGGCCGCTGTCGGCCATTGCTTTCCTGGCTGCGTCGGGAAGCATATTGACCAGTTTGCCGCCCCGCAGAGGCTCCATGATCATGACCGGGATTCCCTTGGCGGCCGCGGCCTGTAAGCCGGCCCTGCCCGCCTGGGCGACCTCGTCGAGATAGTTATATTGGATCTGGCAGAAATCCCAGTCGTAGTCATTGAGGATTTTCAGAAAATTCTCGGTATTCCCATGATAGGAGAATCCGATGTTCCGGATGGCCCCGGTCTCTTTTTTCTCCCGGATCCAGTCGAGGATCCCGACTTTTTTGAGCTTTTCCCACATGGCCACATCGGTCAGATGGTGCATCAGGTAATAATCCACGTGATCGGTGCGCAGCCGGTTCAGCTCCTCGCCGAAATAGCGGTCCAGCGCCGGACGGTTGCCGATCAGATACTGCGGCAGCTTGGTCGCAATGTTAACCTTGTCACGGATGTGGTTGCGTTCCAGGATCTCCCCCAGGGCGGCCTCGCTGCCGGGATAGATGTAAGCGGTGTCATAATAATTGACTCCTGCCCGGTAGGCGGTCAGCAGCTCTTTTTCTGTTTTTTCAATGTCGATGCCGCTTCCTTTTCTGGTAAAGCGCATACACCCGTAGCCCAGGATGCTCAGGTCGTTTCCGTTTTTGTCTTTTCTGTACTGCATATGTGGTCCCCTGTCTGTATTCCTGTAGCCTGTCTTTCCGTATCATCAGTATATATGGTAAGCGACCGCTTGTAAAGTCATTCTGCATATTATCTGTGACAACAGCGCGTCCACCTGTGTGCGGCAGGGTCTTGAAAAGCCGGAATGAGCACACCGTTTTCGATGTGCTCATTCTCATGGTCTGAAGCTTTTCTCCGATGTCGCGGCTGTCATGTGCTCCATGACACCGGCTCCTTCCGAAAGGCCTCTTTTTTTGTCCGTTCTTCTATCTTTTACCGGCGTCCCCTTTGTTTACCACACCAGCGGAATCAGGAGCTTGTCCCCTTCCTTCATTTCGCTGAACGCAAGCCGGTTGTACTGCTGCAGATCGGCCTCTTTCTCGGCAAAATCAATGCCGTAGCGGGCAAAGACGCTCTCCGGTGTTTCATCCTTCAGGAGGACATGGAACATGACGGTCGTATAGGTGTTTGTCGTCAGATTGTTCTCTGTGGTGGGGAGATTGTAGATCTCTCCGACCGAGAGCTTGTCCGGGTTCTTGCCGGGGTTAAGGGCCTGGATGGTTTCGGCGTTTTCCAGGTAGGACAGGCCCCAGAGCTTATAGATGTTCTTGAGCGTGTCGCCCTTCTGGATTTTGTAGGGAATCACGAAATATTCGATTCCGTCTTTTTCGGAAATCAGATTCATGGCCTCGCCCTTGATCTCGCTTACCGCTTTCGGGATTTTGATCGTGTCACCGATCGTAAGGACCTCCATCTGAGATTCCCGGTACATTCTGTTGAGCACCATCACGACATACCGGTCTGTGTCATAGTCCCTGCCTCTTTCCGTAAGAAGCTTCAGCACCGTGTCGTTCTTCTGAATCGTCACCGTGTCATAATCCGCCTCCGCAAAAGCCGCGCAGGGAATCAGGCAGACGAACATCAGGATACAGAGTACGAGCGCCAGATAACGTTTTGCCATTTCGTTTTGTCCTCCTCTATTCTTGAAATACCGTGGCTCTGTAGCACAGAGTATATCACACTTCCCGTCAAAATTCCATTTCCTATTATTTTTCCATCGGCCGGCAGGCGCTGCTGCTTCGCCATCATCACCGCGGAAACGCACACCGCCTTCCTTTTATTCCGTTCTCAGCTGAAGACTGCGTTCCAGATGCTTGTGCAGGTGGCGGAACAGCGCGTCGTTCTGTTCGTCTTCCCGACAGATCAGGTTCAGGGCGATGTCCTTCCCCTCTTCCAGCGGAACCGCCGCCACGCCGAAGAATCGGGCAAACGAGACCGGCCCCAGTGCATAGCCCTTCTTTCTCTGGACCAGGGCAATCACGGCGTTGATGTCATCCGCCCGAAGCACCCGATTTGTCCGGACATGATACATGTCACACATCTCTCTCATCTCGGCGTCGTCGCCGGATTCCTCGGGCCCGCAGATCACCGTCCTGCCGTCCAGAATCCGAAACGGAAGCTTCGTCTCTGCGCTGAGCGGGTCGTCCCGGGACATCAGGATGCACTGCGGCTCCGTCAGCAGCGGAAAAATCGCGATTCTCCCCGTCAGCTTCGTCATCTGCTGGGCATACAGGCGGCCGATGGCGATGTCCATTCGTCCCGCTTCGATCGCCTCCGGGAAGTTTTCATTCATATCCGTCGTAAAGCTGACGCTGATCTCCGGATGGCTGTCGAAAAAGCTCATGATGGGTTCAAACAGTCCGTTGGATCTGGCCCGAACCCCAAAACCGATATGCACGCGGCTGTGGGGTTTGTTTTTCAGCTCTGCACAGTTCTGCTCCAGGGCTTTCCAGGCGCTGATTACAGGCTCTGCATACTTGCAGAAGCGCTCCCCCGCCTCCGTAAGCTTCGTCCCGTGGGAGCTTCGCTGGAACAGGGCGCAGCCCAACTCTATTTCCAGGGCTTTGATCTGCTCCGAGAGGGCAGGCTGGGAGATGTAGAACTGCTCCGCCGCCCGGGTCATGCTGCCCCGTCTGGCAATTTCACACGCATATTGAACCTGTGTAATGGTCATATTGTCATCTCCGTGATATAAGCATTCCTTATATCCCCATCATAGCATTCTATTTCTCTTTTCGCAAGGCTTTCGGTACAATGAAATTATTCTGAAGCCAACAACTATTTATACAGAAGGTGATTCAATGACCAAGCATCTGCTTTCCGGCAACGAGGCCATCGCAAGAGGCGCCTATGAGGCCGGGGTCAAGGTCTGTTCCGCATATCCCGGCACTCCCAGTACGGAGATTTTTGAATCTCTGCCCCAGTATAAGGACGCCCTGTACTGCGAATGGGCGCCGAATGAAAAGGTCGCGACCGAGGTCGCCTACGGCGCTGCCATCGGCGGGGTGCGCAGCCTCTGCGCAATGAAGCACGTCGGTCTGAACGTGGCCGCCGATCCGCTGTTTACCGCGGCCTACAACGGCATCAACCGCGGCTTCGTGATCGTCACGGCAGACGACCCCAGCATGCACTCCTCCCAGAACGAGCAGGACAACCGCTACTATGCCCGCGCCGCCA
>DGVL01000041.1 GCA_002394965.1 Lachnospira sp. UBA4285 | reverse complement strand
GGTAAAGTATAGCATTTTGTCGTTTTCTGTGCAACGGCAACTTTCATGAACCTAACCATCTTAGAAAAATCAGCTTTGACCGGAGGACGCCGTGATCCGCGGCTTTCCGGACACATTTGAACAGCGCTCCCGATCCGCGGTTTTCCGGAGTCGGGAGCGCTGTTTTCTAATAACTAATAAGCAATGATAAATACAGGTTTTTTCTGTGAGAAACTCAGCGGGTCGGCTCTTCCGCCTTCGTTGTCTCCTGTATGTTAAACCCGGCGGTTGACGGGCTCCCGGCCTTCCAGCGCATCGATGATCTGCTGGGCCGTCATGATCCCGCAGTTCTCAAGGTTCTCATAGGACTCTGCGCCGTTATGAGACGTCGCGATGACGTTCGGCAGGGTAAGCAGCGGGGTATTCTCCGGCGTCGCCGGCTCATGCACAAACACGTCCGAAGCGAAGAAGCCAACCTGGCCGTTTGTGAGGGCTTCATACATCGCCTCTTCGTCCACGACCTCTCCGCGTGCGTCGGTGACAAAAATCACGCCCTTTTTGCAGAGCTTCAGACTCTCGCGGTTGATCATGTTCTCGGTAGAGGGGAGCAGCGGGACCAGGATGCAGATAATATCGCTCTCCGCCATGAGTTCCTCAAAGCTCCTGAACTCCACGTTGTACTTCGCCGCGGTCTCGTCGTCATGCACGACATCGTAGGCGATGGTGCGGCAGTCGAAGCCCGTGAGCTTCTTCGCAACCAGCTTGCCGATGTAGCCGAAGCCGAGAATGCCGACGGTCTTCCCGGTGATTTCGTGGAAGTTCAGGTTGATCCACTGACCTTCTTTGGTCATGTCGTTCATTTTGGGCAGATTGCGGATGCCTGCCAGCATCAGCATCATAATGTGCTCGGCCACGGAGTTGGCGTTCACACCGGGGCAGTTGGTCACCATGATGCCGTGGCGTTTGGCCGCCTCGGTGTCCACCGAGTTCATGCCGGTGCCATAGCGGGCCAGGATTTTCACCTTCGGCGCGGCGCTCATGGCCTCCTCGCCCCAGGGCTCGCAGTTGGCGATGCAGCCGTCAATATCCCCGATCATGGGCAGCAGCTCATCAAGGAAGTAGTCCCTGTCCAGATCCGTGCACACGACATCATAGCCCTTGTCCAGCAGCATCTGATAGCCGGTGGGGCTGAACTTTCTGTAGTTGGGTTTAGCGATCAAAACCTTTTTCATAATCCAATACCTTTCATCAATGATTTGGGGGCTATCCTGCCTGCGGCAGGGTGTAATGCCGGATCCGCTCAGTACCGCACAAAGCTCGCCGTTGTCTCCGCGGCTTCAAGATCCTTCGACCACTCGCAGCCCAGCTCCTTCGCGATCGCGATCAAACCGTTCCAGGTGTCCGGGGGCAGGTCGATGCCTTCCCTGGTCAGGCGCTCATAGTTCTCGTGCTCATATTCTCCGGGCATCATGACCTTGTCAAAGCCGTCCGCGGGTTTGGCGGACTTGATATAATCGCTGTGGTTCAGGACCTGAGCCTCATAGGCTTCGCGGCCGAAGAAAGCGTCCGGATCAATCGCCATAAGGAAGATCCCGTTCTCCGCAAGCTGCTTGTCATGAGACCAGTAGTCGTCGTTGGCGAGCGCGAGAGAGAACATGTTCGCCATAACGGCCAGGGCCGAACCCTTTACACCGCCGGAATTCTTGCCGCCGACGGGATAGATCGTTCCCGGAGGATCGCGATACAGCGCCATGGGATCGGTCGTATCGTGACCTTCACCGTCCATGATCCAGCCTTCCGGGCACTTCAGGCCCTTTTGAACATAGGTACGGACCTTGCCCTCGGCAACGACGGTCATAGATCCGTCCATGAAGACAGGGAAGCTGCCTTTTCTCGGCACGGCCCAGGAAATCGGGTTGGTACCCATCTTCGACTCCTTCGCCCCCCAGGGTGCGAGCGGCTTGTCATAGCAGAGGCTGACCGTGCAGAAAGCGATAAAGCCCTGCTTGGCAATATACTCCGTGTAGGAGCCGACTCGCCCCGCATGCGCGGCGTTCAGGCTGACGGCACAGCCCATGCCGTATTGTTTCGCCTTTTTCATGACGATGTCCGCCATGGCATACCCCACCATCTGGCCGAACTTGAGGTGTCCGTCCACAATGGCGGTCGTTGGCGTCTCCTTCACGATCTCGATTTTCGCGCCGGGGACGATCTTCCCCATTTTCATCTGGTCCAGATACTGGGGAATGCGGATGACGCCGTGGGAATCGTAGCCGACGAGATTGGCCATGACGAGCTCCTTTGCCATAAACGCAGATTCCTCTGCATCAAAGCCGCCCTTCAGCAGGATCTCTTCGGAATACTTTTCCAGATCCTTATAGTTGACTCTCATATGCTTCCGATGCCTCGCTTTCTTTTACCACAAATTTCCCTGTTCGTCAAAGGGCCAGTCCTCCGGTTCGGACAGGATCTCAACATCCGGATTGTTTCTGGCTTCTTCCAGCATGGCCTCAGAGATGAAGATCTCCTCCAGGCGCATGGTGTCCTCGATATGCACGATGCGCGGATTGGCGCGGTCAATGAAGTTGCAGGTGCGCAGCGCGATCTTGATGCAGTCTTCATCCGAGCGCGTGAAAAGCGGGATCCGCGGCGTACAGAGAACGGTGGAGGTGACCACGTTCGGAAACGTGGCATCCACGTCAATTTTATTCACCAGCCGCGCGGTTGTGACATCCGAGAGGCCAAGACCGTTGCAGTTGCCGTGGGTCTCCTCCGTCAGATCCAGCACCGCGATGTGCTGCACATTCCTGTCCCCCTTCACATGGGGTACCGCGAAGCGGCCTGTGATGTTCGGATCCATGCCGTCACCGCTGATGTCTTTTCCGATGCGGTCAACCACGAGCACGTCGATGTCGTCAAAGTAGATTTTGCCCAGTCGCTCTTTGGTGCGTTTCAGAATATCCGGTTCGCGGTCAAAAACTTCTTCCTTCAGAAGCCCTTCGATGATGCATGTTTCGTCGAAGGCGTTCTCGCCCAGCGCGATCGCTCCCAGAATATTCGTGTTTTCAAAAATGACCTTTGCAATCTGCGGCAGGTCGTAACCCATCTCACGGAAGCCATCCTGATGGACCTGCTCCGCGCCCTTCTGTTTGCCCATGCCGATGACGGCCATCTTCAGAATCCCGCTCTCATACGGCCCCCGGAAGGCGGTGTGCGCCTTGACGCGGCCGCAGAGAATGATTCCGTCCGCCTCGGCGGCATATCTGTCCACATACACGGGCCAGCCGTTGTCCTCCCGGTTTCCCACCTGGACAACCTCCATGGAAGAGCGGATGGGGCAGCCGAGAAACTCTTCGGTCACACCGTATCCGGCAAGAATCCCGGTCTGGCCTTCTGCCGTTGCGCCGCCGTGACTGCCCATCGCCGGGAAGACGAAGGGCTCTCCACCGCATTCTTTCACAAAATCCACAATTGCTTTTGTGATGGCGGCGATATTGGCCACCCCGCGGCTGCCGCAGGTGATGGCAACGCTCATGCCCGGGCGAATGCGTTCCCGCATCTCCGGGCGGTCCAGCCGGTCGTGAACGACCGTCGGAACTTCCTCCGGTTCAAAGTGGCTGTGATCGAACAGCTGCTTTACGCGAACCATGCGCGGCAGCGTGACGCTCGAAGCGAGCGCCGAGACCACATCGCCTTTCATTTCCAATGCCATCGTTTTCCCCTTCCGGTTTACCACTCTGCAACGGAGCCGTCCCGGTGCCGCCAGACGGGGTTTTTCCATGCATGGGGCGACTCATTCTCTTCCAGGACCAGTTCTTTGTTCACCTCAACACCAAGCCCCGGCAGTTTTGGGATCTTCACACTGCCTTCGATAAAGGTATAGGTCTCCGGGTTGAGAATATAATCCAGCGGGCCGTGGAACTCGTTATAATGGATGCCCATGCTCTGCTCCTGGATGAAGGCGTTGTAGCTGACGGCGTCCACCTGCAGGCAGGCAGCCAGTGCGATGGGACCCAGAGGGCAGTGCGGCGCGAGCGCGACGTCGTAAGCCTCGGCCATCGCCGCAATCTTCCGCACCTCGGTAATGCCGCCCGCATGGGAGAGATCCGGCTGGATGATGTCCACCCCACCGGCCTCGAGCAGACGCTTGAAGTCATACTTGGAGAAGAGCCGCTCGCCGGTCGCGATGGGGACGTTGCAGGCACGGGCGATTTCTTTGAATTCGTCCATGTGCTCACAGAGGACGGGCTCTTCCAGAAACATGGGGTCGAACTCCTCCAGCTTTTTGGCCAGAACTTTGGCCATCGGCTTATGGACACGGCCGTGGAAGTCGATCGCGATGCCGAAGTATTTTCCGCAGCTCTCACGGATGGCGGCGACCCGCTCCAATACCGCATCGATCTTCTCGTAGGAGTCAACTATCTGGAGCTCTTCGGTGGCATTCATCTTGATGGCGGTAAAGCCCTCGTTCTTCTTCTCGAGCGCGGCTGCGCCGACGTCGCCGGGCCGGTCGCCGCCGATCCAGCAATAGACGCGCATGCTGTCCCGGCAGGCTCCGCCCAGAAGGTCATGCACAGGGGCGTTGTAGAACTTGCCCTTGATATCCCAGAGCGCCTGGTCGATGCCGGCAATGGCGCTCATAATGACCGGGCCGCCCCGATAAAAGCCCGCGCGATACAGAACGTTCCAGATGTCCTCAATTTTCATGGGATCGGCACCAATCAGGTAGGGCTTCATTTCCTCAACGCACGCGCGTACCGTGGCGGCTTTGCCCTCGATGACGGGTTCGCCCCATCCGATAAGGCCCGCATCGGTTTCAATCTCGACAAAGCCCCAACGGGGACGCACCAGATAGGCGCGGATATCGGAGATTTTCATGCTTTATGCCTCCAAACGCGCTTATACACGCATGCCGGCCAGCTTGGGCAGGGTCTCCGAAATCGCCGGGATATAGGTGATGCAGATCAGGCAGAAAAGCATCACAATAATGAAGATCACAATGCCTTTGCAGACGGTCTCCAGCGAAGTATTGCCGACGCGGGCGGCAACGAAGAGGTTGATGCCGAGCGGCGGGGTGATGAAGCCGATGGCCAGGTTCACGACCATGATGATACCAAAATGGATGGCACTCAGGCCAAGAGACAGGGCAACCGGCAGCAGGATCGGGGAGAGCACCATCATCGCGGGCGTGGTGTCCATGAAGCAGCCGACGATCAGCAGCAGGATGTTGATGAGGATCAGCACGATGATGGGATTGCTGGAGACATTGAGGATAGCCTGGGTGATCATGGCCGGGATCTGCTCGATCGTGAGGATGCGGGTAAACGCGGTGGCCGCGCCGATGATGGCCATCGTGGTTCCGTTGGTAGAGCAGGCGCTCGCGATCGTGTTGAAGAGCTGCTTCGGGGTGAGCTCACGATAAATGAACACGCCGCAGACAAAAGCATAGACCGCCGCAACCGCCGCAGCCTCGGTCGGGGTGAAGATGCCGCCGTAGATACCGCCGAGGATGATAATCGGGTCGATCAGCGCCCACTTTGCGTCCCAGATGATGGCCAGCCGCTCTTTGGAGGTATAGCGCCGGTCATCGCCCTTCCAGCCCATCTTCTTGCAGTAGAAGTAGCACAGGAGGCAGAGGCAGAGGCCGATGAAGATGCCGGGCAGGAACCCCGCCATAAACATACCGGTGATCGATGTCGTGGTGGAGACGCCATAGATGACCATGGGGATACTGGGCGGGATGATAACGCCGATACAGCCCGAGCAGGCGATACAGGCCAGGGTAAAGCTCTTGCTGTAGCCTTTTTCCAGCATGGCGGGCACAACCATCGCGCCGACCGCAGCGACCGTCGCCGGGCCGGAGCCGCTGACAGCGGCAAAGAACATGCAGACCACAACCGTGACGATCGCGAGACCGCCCGTGATGTGCCCGAAATAGGCGCTGCAGACGTTCAGTATTCGTTTGGAGACGCCGCCGGCAGCCATCAGTTCACCCGCGAGGATGAACAGCGGGATCGCCATGATCGGGAAAGAGTCCGTGCCGGTAATCAGCTGCTGCACCATGAAGCTGCTGGAGAGGCGCGAATTGGTGAAGACCACGCAGAGGGAGGCCAGTCCGATGGCAATGCCGACCGGAACGTTCAGGATCAGAAATACTACAAGGGAAACAAACAGAATAATCGCAGCCTGACTCATCCTTCATACTCCTCCCCGTTTTTAATGCAGCGGATCCGATAGGCGATCGTCTGGATCTGACGGATCGCGGCAAGACCGAACCCGACAAAGGTCGAGATGTAGACATACTTAAAGGGGATGCCCATCGCGGAGGATACACGGGTCTGCTTCAGAGAATAACCAAAACCGGTATAGGCGACGTAAATGGCAAAAAGCAGGAAAAATACGTCTCCGACGATGACGACGTATTTGCGCATGTTTTTCGGGAACAGATTGAGGGCCGCATCAATCTTGATATGCTTGCGCATCTGGCAGCCGTAGCTGATGCCGAGATAGACCAGCCAGATGAAGATGTAGCGGGCGAGCTCCTCGGACCAGCTCAGGGAATTTTGGAAAACATACCTGGCAACGACCTGAATGAAGATGATGACCGTCATAACGCTCATCAGAACGACGCAGCAGTACTTCTCCAGGTTGGCGTCCAGCCATTTCAGTACTTTCAAGGTGATGAACTCCTTTTCTCAGATTTTCGGGGCTGAAGAATTGGAAAAATATGAGAAAGAGAGCCGCCGGGGCATGGAAAGATCCTCCATGTCCGAAGCGGCTCTCTCCAGATCTTATCAGATACTATCTGATCAATAGATTCGCTTCAGCGAACAGCTTTAT
>DGVL01000052.1:14856-22272 GCA_002394965.1 Lachnospira sp. UBA4285 | reverse complement strand
AGAACTCGCCGAAGTTCTTCATGTACATCTTCACCTTCTGAGCGTCCGCGACGGTGGATGCGGAGTTGATCTTCAGATCGTCGTCGTGAAGACCCGTCACAGCCGCCATGACATCCGAGAGCTTGCCCACGCCCGACGGCTCGATGATGATCCTGTCCGGATGATACTTCGCGACGACCTCTTTCAGTGCCACGCCGAAGTCTCCGACCAGCGAGCAGCAGATGCATCCTGAATTCATCTCGCGGATCTTTATACCGGCGTCCGCCAGAAACCCGCCGTCGATGCCGATCTGGCCGAACTCGTTCTCGATCAGAACCACCTGCTCACCCGTCAGCGCTTCTTTAATCAGCTTGCGGATAAGCGTCGTCTTGCCGGCACCGAGAAATCCGGAAATAATGTCAACCTTTACTGCCATTGTATGAAAACCTCCTGAAAGTATCCTTTCTCCCTTATAAGCCCCTTACAAAGCACATTATATACACCCTGTCAAGAGGCTTCCCGCCGAAGCGGTATACAAAACCAGTTATTCGTGAAGCAGCGCGAGCGTGTCGAAGAAGTTCTCAAACGTCTTGCCCGTGCACTCGCCGTCTCCGATCACGATCCCATCTGCAGCCAGCCCCGTCACGGCGAAGGCCATCGCAACCCGGTGGTCCTCATATGTGTTCACCCGGTGCGGCCGCACAGGCCCCGGCCAGATCCGGATACCATCGGCGCTCTCCTCGGTGCGGATCCCCATGCCGGAGAGCTCCGTGACACACGCGTGTATCCGGTCGCTCTCCTGCAGGCGGATGTGCCCGATCCCGCGGATCGTCGTGATGCCGTCTGCAAATGGCGCTATGGCCGCCAGCGTAAGCGCCTGGTCGGAAAAATCCTTCATGTTCACGTCCACGCCTCGCAGCTTTCCCGGGCCAGGCCCCGTCACGCGGATGCCTTCTTCCGTGTCCTCGGCTATGCACCCCGCTTCCCGCAGGACGTCAAGGAAACGAATATCCCCCTGCAGCGTGTCAGCATGCAGCCCTTTGACGGTCACGCTGCCGCCGCAGACAGCGGCGGCGGCGTAAAAATAACAGGCGGCACTCACATCCGGCTCGACCGCGTACTGCCTGGCCTGATATACCTGCCCGCCGGGAATGAAGAATTCATTGCTGCCGGTTTCATGGCGCAGGCCGCACCCGAACTGGCACATCATGCGCTCCGTTATCTTCACGTAAGCGCCATCTGCGCGTTTCCCGGTGGTGCGAATGTGAAGACCCTGCGGCAGAACCGGCGCATTCATGAGCAGCGCGCTCAAAAACTGCGTACTCTTGTCTGTCGCGACCTGCACCTCCACGCCCGGACAGCCGCATCCATGCACGACTGCCGGCAGATGGCCGGCATCGCCCGTGAACGAAAAAGAAGCGCCCAGCGACGAGAGCGCGTCAAACAGTTCGTGCATCGGGCGCCGGCTCATCTGCTCCGAGCAGTTCACCGTCCAGGTGCCATCCCGCAGAGCCAGCAGAGCCGTGAGAAACCGTGAGGCAGTGCCGGCGCTGCCGGTGTAAATCGGCACGCCCGTGTTCGGGATCCGTCCGCCAAGACCGCAGATGCGTATCTCCTTTGCCGCCTCATCTGTCTGCGTCTGAATACCAAGAATCTTAAGACTCTCCAGGAAATACCGGGAATCGTCCGAGAACAGCGCTCCGCGGAGGGTAGAAGTCCCGGAGGCAAGCGCCGCCATCAGCATCGCCCGGTTGGTGAGAGACTTTGACCCCGGAACCGCAAGGACGGCAGAGAGCGGCCTGCGGATTCTCTGAATCGGATAATCCGCCATCTCTCACGCCTCCCCGTTTTCCCGCGGTCCGCCGTCCTTTTCATCGTTCTTTTCCTGCCAGATGGTGTCCTCTCTCCCTTCCGCGCCCGGGACATCCACACCTTCCGCGTGCTGCAGGGCTGCAACCGGGTTATACCCGATACCCTGGCGGGCAAGCGGATCACGCTCGTCAATCGGAACATAGCTGCGGTGATGGCCGACATACTTGTATGCCGGGCGGATGATCTTGCCGGCGTTGTCCAGCTCCTCCAGGCGGTGGGCGCTCCAGCCCGCGATTCTGGCTGTGGCGAAGATCGGTGTGAACAGCTCCTCCGGAATGCCGAGCATCTGGTACACGAAGCCGCTGTAAAAGTCGACGTTGGCGCAGAACGGCTTGAAGATATCCCGGCGCGCGTTGATGTGCCCCGGCGCGATCTTCTCGACAAGATTGTACAGGGCGAATTCCTTCTCCATATGCTTTTCGCCGGCAAGGCGCGCCGCGAACTCCTTGAGTATCCGCGCTCTCGGGTCGGACAGCGTGTATACCGCGTGGCCCATGCCGTAGATCAGGCCGGCGTGATCAAATGCCTGCTTGTCCAGGATCCGGTCAAGATACTCTCCGACTTCCGCCTCACTCGTCCAGTCGGAAACATTGTCCTCGATGTCCCGGAACATATGCTGCACCTTCAGGTTGGCGCCGCCGTGGCGGGGACCCTTCAGCGAGGCGATGGACGCCGCGACGGCCGAGTACGTGTCGGTGCCGCTGGACGTGACCACATGGTTGGTAAAGGTTGAGTTGTTGCCGCCGCCGTGCTCCGCGTGCAGGACCAGGCAGATATCGAGCACTTCCGCCTCAAGCCTGGTGAAATCGCCGTCGTCCCGGAGCATGTGCAGGATGTTCTCGGCCGTCGAGAAGCCCTTCCGCGGATTCTTGATGACCAGAGCACCGTTCCGGCGGAAGTGAACATACGCCTTGTACGAATAGATCGAGATCAGCGGGAGCTTTGCGACCAGCTGAAGTGACTGGCGCAGGACATTGGGAATCGATATATCGTCCGGCTTCGCGTCGTAGGAATACAGTGACAGGACAGCGCGCATCAGGGAATTCATCAGGTTGTCGTTGGTCCCCTTCATAATGATGTCGCGGATAAAGGAACCGGAGAGTTCCTGCAGATCCGAGAGCATTCTCACGAAATCCCGGAGCTGTCCGGAAGAAGGAAGGCGCCCGAAGAGGAGCAGGTAAACAACTTCCTCGTACCGGAACCGCCTCCCGGAGCCGCCTCGAATAATGTCCTCGACGTTGAATCCCTGGAAGAACAGGGTTCCGTCCACCGGTATCTTGCGCCCGTTGATGTTCCTGGTCCCGGACACGTCGGAGATCTCCGTAAGTCCGGTCAGAACGCCGTTTCCGCTGCTGTCGCGCAGACCGCGCTTCACATCATACTCCACATACAGGTTCTGATCGATCGAGCCCGACATCTGGGCTTCCTCGACCAGCTGGCGGAACTCCGCCTCATTTACGTTGGTCAGTTCCATCATCTCTGCATTATCCGCCATAATCAACCTCTCCTACCGTCATCTTCCTTTTGTGTCCGAAAGCCCGTCCGCGATCTGGATCAGCCGGCGCAGTCTGTGATTTACGCCGGACTTGCCGATCGGGGGGTCAAGCGTCTCCCCGAGGCTTTTCAGATCCAGCTCCGGGTTGGCAAGACGCGCCTGCGCGATCTCCATGAGCTGCGCCGGAAGGCTCTCCAGTCCGCGCTCATCCCGGATCTTCTCGATTGCCTTCAGCTGCCGGACCGCCGCCACCGCTGTCTTGTTGGAGTTGGCCGTCTCGCAGTTCACCTTGCGGTTCACCTCGTTGCGCACCTCTTTGTAGATCACAACGTTGGTGAGATCCATCTGACTCACATACGCGCCCATGAGATTCAAGGCGTCGGTTATCTGCCCCGCTTCTTTCACATAGACCACCGTGCTGTTCTTGCGGCGCACGGTGCGCGCGTCGATGTGGAAGAACCAGAAGATTTCCGCCAGCTTCCGGGCATCCGCGGCAAATGCGCACACAATCTCCATGTGGTACTGCTTTCGCGGATCCGTCAGCGACCCGGCTGCAAGGAATGCCCCGCGCAGAAACGCCCTGCGGTCGTCCTCGCGCTGAATCAGGATGTCGTGCACGAAGACCGGCTCAATCTGCCCGCTCTTCGGGTCCATCCACTTCACCGTCAGGAGAATCCGGCGCACCATCTCATGGTCCGTGAGTCTGACCGTGTAGACCCGGCGGCCCTCCCGCTGCACTGTGAGGCTCTCCTCCGGAATGGAGAAGGCCCCCGCGAGCAGATTCGTATACGCTGCCAGCGCACTTTTGTTTTCCGTGCAGAACAGAAGCTGCCACAGGCCGCCCCTTGCCCGCCGTACCTTGCCGGAGAAGGCAAGGAGGCCGGCCAGCTCGGCAATCTGTACATGCTTCGCGCCTCCGTTTCGTTTTTCCAGTTCTTCTTTTACGTCTGATGAAAAGCTCATGTATCCTGCCTGTGTGCGCGCTTACCGCCTGACATCTCTGTGCTCCAGCCGCATCCCGTACGGGGTTTTTGACAGAGCCTCATATACCTTGTTCGCGATCGCGACGGACCTGTGCCGCCCGCCGGTACAGCCGAAGGCCACCACGAGCGACGTCTTTCCCTCCCGAACGTAGTTGGGCAGCAGGAAGTTCAGCATGTCCGTCACCTTCTCCAGAAAATCTCCGGTGATCTTGAATCCGCACACATAATCGCTCACCGGCGCGTCGTTGCCGGTCAGTGGTTTAAGCTGCGGGACATAGAAGGGATTCGGCAGAAACCGGACGTCAAAGACCAGATCGGCATCCGCCGGGATCCCGTACTTGAACCCGAACGAGCGGATCGTCACGAACAGGTTCTGGAATCCCTCTCCCTGCTCAAAGATACGCTCCAGTTCCTGCTTCAGCTCCCGGGTCAGAAGCTGACTTGTGTCGATAATGAAGTCCGCCTGATCCCGCAGGGCCTGCATGGCCTGCCGTTCGCACCGGATGCCCTCCGCGATGTCACCGCCTCTGGCAAGCGGGTGCAGCCGCCGCGTCTCCTTGTAGCGCCGGATGATCGTGGGTGTCGCCGCATCCAGGAACAAAACCCGGATCCCCGCATCTTTCTCCCGCATGGACCCGATCAGGCGGGGCAGCATCTCGTATCCCCGCGTCCGGATATCCACGCCCACCGCGATGCCCGGCAGGTCCGGGTTGTCTCTGCTGAAGTCGTCAACCGTCCGCCCGATGAGTCCGGCAGGAAGGTTATCGACACAGTAGTATCCCATATCCTCCATCATATTGAGCGCCGTGCTCTTGCCTGCACCCGACATCCCGGTGACAAATACCAGCCTCATTCCCTCTCTCCCACGATTTTGACCTCCGGCTCCAGCTTTACGCCGGTCAGCGCGAAAACTCTGTTCTGAACCTCTCCGATCAGCGCCTCGATATCCGCAGCCGTGGCGCCGCCCCGGTTTATCACAAATCCGGCGTGCTTTTCGGAGACCTGCGCGCCTCCGACGCTGAGGCCTTTCAGCCCCGCATCCATGATGAGCTTTCCGGCAAAGTACCCTTTCGGCCGCTTGAATGTCGAGCCGGCGCTCGGGAATTCCAGAGGCTGCCTGGAACGTCTCTTCTCTGCAAGTTCTGCCATCCTCGCCCGGATCTGCTCCGGATCGCCGCACCGCAGCCGAAACGTGGCAGAAAGTACCATGCCCCCGTTTTCATCCAGAGCGCTGTGCCGGTAAGACAGCTGCAGGTCCTGCGGCGAACAGGTCTTGACCTGCCCGTCCGGCATCAGAACCCGCGCGCAGCACAGGATATCCTTTATCTCTGCACCGTAGGCGCCGGCGTTCATCCGCACCGCGCCGCCGACACTGCCGGGGATCCCGCAGGCGAATTCAAAACCGCTCAAGGCTCTCATCTGTGCCTCATGGCCCACTGCGGAAAGTTTTGCACCCGCCTGGGCTGTGAGAAAGGCACCGTCCCTGCCATCCTCCGGCTCCTGCGCCGTGACGGCGGAAAACCGGCTGCCAAGCTGCAGAACCACGCCGCGGATCCCGCCATCCCTCACGAGCAGGTTGCTCCCGTTTCCGATGACAAGATACGGAATATGCGCTTCCTGAAGAAATGCAGCGAGCGCGCGAATCTGCTCTTCCGAGACAGGCGTGCACAGAAAGTCCGCCGGTCCTCCTGCGCGAAACGTTGTGACAGAGCTCATGCTCACGTGTTCTTTCACATTCTCCGCGCCCAGAAGTCCGATCAGTGTTCCTCTTAGATCCTTACTCACGTCTTTCCTCCGGTCTTATCAGGCCTCCATGCTGCCGAGCACCAGGCGGGCAGCGCCGTACATGCCGGCGTCATTACCCAGTGCCGCCTGCACGATCTTTGCATCCCGGGAAGCATAAAAGGCGAGCTCGCGGTACGCACTGCGGATCTTGTCCAGATAAAAGTCACCCGCCTTTGATACACCGCCGCCGATGACGTACATCTCCGGGTCAACCACACCGGCCGCCACGGCAAGTCCCTGCGCGAGATACCGGCAGGAATAGTTCAGGACCTCATCAGCGAGCGCGTCGCCGTTTCTGGCCGCGTCCACGACATCCTTGGCCATGAAGTCGTCCTTTCCCCGCAGCACACTCGGCTCATCACTCTCCTTCAGTTTTCTCTGCGCCGCCCGGATGATGCCGGTCGCGGAAGCTGCCTGCTCAAGGCATCCGGTCTTTCCGCAGTTACAGGGCTCTGTAAGTCCGCTGACAAGCGGGATGTGCCCGAGCTCGCCGCCCGCGCCGTGCGCGCCGAAGACGACCCGGCCGTTCACGATGACGCCGCAGCCGAGCCCGGTGCCCACCGTGATCATCAGCATGCTTTTCGCGCCTCTCCCGGCGCCTCTCCAGAACTCGCCGAGTGCCGCCACATTGGCATCATTGCCGGCTGCCGATGCAATCCCGCCGTTTAACTTCCGGGACTGCTCTGCCACGTCGATCTTCCCCCAGCCCAGGTTGACGCACCCATTTACCACGCCGTCCTCCTGGACCGGCCCCGGGACCCCGTATCCGATTCCCAGAACGTCTGCTTTTTCTATGGAATTCTTTTCGCTCAGCTCTGCTATGTGCCGGCTGATGTCCTCCAGGATAAAGCGCCCTGCTTCCTGTGTTCTGGTCGGGATCTCGTCCTTGTACAGCAGCTCGCCTTCCCTGCTGAAGATGCCGCACTTCACACTCGTCCCGCCAATGTCAATGCCAAATACGATTTTCCCCTCAATCTTCGTCATCGTCGTCCGTGCTTCCTTTCATTAAGTTTTCCTGAACGCGCCGGTAGAGCTCCCTGGCCGCGTTGTATCCCATCTTTTTCTGGCGGTGGTTGACAGCAGCCGCCTCAACGATAACCGCCAGGTTGCGCCCCGGGCGGATCGGAAGCGAGTGGCAGACAACCTTGGTGCCGAGATACTCGGTGTATTCTTCCTCCATGCCGAGCCGGTCGTACTCCCGGTCCTTGTTCCAGTCCTCCAGCTTGATGACCATGTCGATCTGCTGCGTCTCCTTAACGGACTCGACGCCAAACAGCGTCTTGACATCGATGATGCCGATGC
>DGVL01000052.1:0-14768 GCA_002394965.1 Lachnospira sp. UBA4285 | reverse complement strand
GTTACGCCGGGCGCCTGGCCGACCAGCACTTCATCGGAGATCTTCCGGATCTCCACCGCGTCGTCTGTCACCAGGCGGTGTCCTCTCTTGATGAGCTCCAGGGCAGCCTCGGACTTTCCGATTCCGCTCTCGCCGGTGATCAGCACCCCCTCGCCGTATACATCCACCAGAACGCCGTGGATGACGATGCAGGGCGCCAGTTCGGCGCGCAGCCACCGGATCACCTCTGCCATGAAAGAAGAGGTGGACTTGGCAGACTGCAGAACAGGAATGCGGTAGGTTCTGGCCATCTCAAGGACCTGCGCCTCCGGCGCAAGCTCGCGGCAGAACACCAGACAGGGAATGTTGCTGGAGAGCAGCTGCCGGTAGCGGTCATACCGTTCCGCTTCCGGAAGGCTCTCCAGATAGGAATATTCGACATTGCCGATGATCTGAAGCCGGTCATTGTCAAACTGGTTGTAGAATCCGGTCAGCTGCAGCGCCGGCCGGTTGACCTCCGGTATATGCAGGAAGATATCCCCCGTGTTCACCTCCGGCGTCAGATTCTTCAGCTCCATCTTTTTGATGACTTTGGTCAGTTTTACTCTCTCGTTGCTCGCCATATGTCTGCCCTCTCACGTAAATTCCATACATTCCGCCCCTCATTCGCGTCCATTCTGGCGCGCGGGCATATGCTGCGTTCATTATACCGTAAAAGCCCATTCCTGGACAGGCGGGTCTGCTCTCTGCGCTTTTTCGCGCAGCTGCCGCCAGGCAGACTTTCTACGAGTGAAACGTCCGGAAGACATTCCTGGCGGCCGCCGCATTCATTCCGTCCACCGCCGCCAGCTCTTCCTCGGAGGCCTCCCGGATCTTCCGGATGTCCTGGAATGCACGCAGAAGGGCTTTTCGGCGCGCCGGGCCGATTCCCTGGATCGAGTCGAGAACCGAATCGACCTCTGAGAGCCCCCGCAGCTGCCGGTGATATGTGATGGCGAACCGGTGCGCCTCGTCCTGCACCCGCGTGATCAGCTTGAATCCTTCGGAATGGCGGTCGATCGGAATCTCCGTGTTGTGATAGTACAGACCGCGGGTGTTGTGATGGTCGTCCTTGACCATGCCGGCGACCGGGATGGAAATTCCCAGGGACTCCAGCACCTCCAGTGCCACATTGACCTGTCCCTTGCCGCCGTCCATCAGAATCAGATCCGGAAAGCGGGAAAAGCCGCTGCCGAGTTCCTTCTCCTCCCGGCGCTGCTCCTCCAGTCCCCTCGTGAACCGGCGGGTCAGCACTTCCCGCATGCTCTTGTAGTCGTCCGGCCCCTTCACGGTCTGAATGCGAAACTTCCTGTATTCATTCTTGTCCGGTCTGCCGTCTGTGAACACGACCATCGAGCCGACCGACTGCACACCGTCCGTGTTGGATATATCATAGGCCTCGACCCGGTGAACACCGGTGAGCCCCAGCCACTCCGCGACCTCATGCTGCGCGCCGCTTGTCATCTGCTGTTCCCGTTTTTCCCGGTCTGCGTCCTTCACGAGCATCATGCGGGCGTTCTCCTCTGCCAGAGACACCAGGCGCTCTTTTGAGCCGCGCTGGGGCGTCCGCAGAATGACCGGCTTTCCGCGCCGGGATGTCAGCCATCTCTCGATGATGTCCCGGTCTTCGATCTCCGACTGAAGCATAATGTAATGTGGAATATACGGTGTCCCGCCGTAATACTGCTTTAGAAAGCCGCTCACAATGTCCGCGATCCTGTCGCCCTCTGCCACCGCCATGCGGAAGTGGTCCCGTCCGATCATGCGGCCGCTGCGGATGAAGAAGATCTGCACGACCGCACTTCTTCCCGTCGAAGCGACGCCGATGACATCCCGGTCCTCGCCGTCATCGCTCGTGATCTTCTGCTTCTGGGCAACCTGTTTCACATCCCGGATGAGATCCCGGTACGAAGCCGCATCCTCGTAGCGCAGCTCTTCCGAAGCTGCGTTCATCTGCTCCGTCAGGCTGCCTAAGATATCGTCATAGTGGCCGTTTAAAAACGCCATGACCTTGCGGATCTGCTGCCGGTAATCCTCTTCGGAGATATACCCCTGGCAGGGAGCTGAGCAGATGCCGATCTCATAGTTGATGCACGGTCTCTCCTTTCCAATGTCCTGCGGCAGCTTTCTCGTACAGGTCCGGATTTTATAGAGCCGGCAGAGAAGTCCGATCGTGCTTTTCACCGCCCACGCTGACGTGTACGGGCCGAAATACCGGTTTTTGTCGTGCTTCATGTCCCGCGAGAACAAGACCCTCGGATACTTCTCCTGTACGGTGACCTTGATGAACGGATACGTCTTGTCGTCTGTGAGCATCGTGTTGTAATGCGGGTGATAGCGCTTGATCAGATTGCTCTCCAGCACCAGCGCCTCCAGCTCCGAACTAACCACGATGTACTCAAACCACGCGATGTGACTCACCATATGCACGATCTTGGGGCTTAAGTTCCGGCTGCTCTGGAAATACTGCCTCACCCGGTTCTTCAGCACAACCGCCTTTCCGACGTAGATGATCACGTCATTCTTGTCGTGCATCAGATAACATCCGGGCTTTTCCGGCAGTTTCTTAAGTTCTTCCTGAAGATCAAATCCCTCTTTCAAGCCTCATCCTCCGTGAACTTCCGGAAATACGCGACAGCAAAAGGAATCGTGACCGCAAATGAAAGGACGTCCGCCGCCGGCTGCGCGATCTGAATTCCCGGAAGTCCCAGAGAAGTGCGCAGGATCAGCAGAACCGGAATAAAGACGATTCCGCTTCGGAGCATCGACATGAATGTGGCGCCGGCTGCCCGCCCGGTCGACTGGTACAGCATGTTGGTGGCAACGACAAAGGCCTGCGTCAGCTGTGCGGCAAGAGCGTACCGCAGCGCCGGCGTGCCGATCGCGATTACCTGGGCGTCGTCGCGGAACACCCCGATGAGCTGCCCGGAGAACGCCAGGC
Organism: Lachnospira sp. UBA4285; assembly: GCA_002394965.1. Classification (GTDB taxonomy): domain Bacteria; phylum Bacillota; class Clostridia; order Lachnospirales; family Lachnospiraceae; genus UBA4285. The sequence continues at coordinate 11,809 of DGVL01000052.1, read as the reverse complement.
AGACCGCCACGAAAACAATCAGCAGAATCTCCTGAAACAAAATCGTCCAGTGATAGGCCTGACGCAGCCGCCCGTACTTTTTCGCTCCGAAGTTGAATGCCGCCACCGGCTGAAATCCCTGCCCGATGCCGATCACCACCGTGAAGGTGAGCATTGTGATGCGCCCGACGATGGACATCGCGGCCACCGCGGCGTCCCCGTACAAACGGGTGCTGCGGTTTAACATCATCGTGGAGAAGGATCCCATCCCCTGTCTGGTCAGACTCGGAAAGCCGACTTTCAGAATGTTGCCGATCACGGGCGCCCTGAGGGCGACATTATTCAGGGAAAGCTGCGTCTGCGTCCGCCCGCGCAGGAACATGGAAAGCAGAATCGCGAAGCTGATGATCTGGGAGAGCGCCGTGGAGAGCCCTGCGCCGGAGATTCCCATTCCGAACACGAACATGAACAGCGGGTCGCCGGCCAGATTCAGAAGTCCGCCGGCCATCAGGCCGATCATGGCCAGCGACGCGTAGCCCTCATAGCGCAGAATGTTGTTGAGCAGCAGGCTGGTCGTCAGAAACGGTGCCGCCACGGCGATCCAGAACATATAGTCCATGGCATAGGGCCGGATCGTCTCCGTGCTCCCTAGAAGCGCAGACAGCGGGGAGAGGAAGACGAGTGTCACGACTTCCAGAACTGCCCCGATGAGAAAATCGATGAAAAATCCCGTGGAGCCGATGACGGACGCCTCTCTGCGCCGGCCGGCTCCGAGATTCTGCGCCACCAGAGCTCCCGATCCCTGCCCGCACATGAACCCGAAGGCCTGCAGAATCGCCATGTAGCTGAACACGATCCCGACCGCTCCGGACGCGCTGGTTCCCAGCTTTCCGACAAAGAACGTGTCGCCCAGATTGTACACACCGCTCACCAGCATGCTGATGACCGTCGGGACCGAGAGCTGTGCGATGAGCTTTCCGGCCGGCATATTCAGCATCCTGTCCCTCTGATCCCGGTACTTTACCGCCATTTCCGCCTCCATGAGTAAAATCAGACTGCCTCCCACCTGGTGAGGAGACAGTCTGTGTCTGCTGTATACATACGTCCCGCCCGGCAGGCGGTCACCGGATTTACTGCAGGTCAGTCCCGAAAATCCGTATCCGTGAGCAGCGCGTACTCGCCTCTCACCTTCTTCTTGTGGAACAGGCCTCCCTTGCGGTTCTCCGCGTGACTGATCGCGTCATCGATCATGCTGTGAAGATCGTCCAGGGAAACCGCCTTCTTCTCCTCGTGGAGCTTGTTCACCCGCAGGTAGAGTTCCAGAAGCGCGTCGTCATCCAGGTCGTACTTTCTCGCCCGCGCGAATCCGTGGGCGATTTTCACCATCTCATCGACGGTGTACTCCTTGATCGTCACCGTGTGGTTGAAGACATCCCGCATCTGCGGATTAAACTGCTCAAGAACCTGCAGCGCCTTCTCGTTGTCCTCCAGGATCACGATCATCCGCCCCGTGTCGCCGCGCATCACGTCCAGCATGTCCTCCATCGCCTTCGGCTTGATGGCACCGGCGTCTTCCACGATCAGCACGGTGCCGTAGAGCTTTCTCATAGAGCGGCGGATGCCGTGCACATTGATGCTCTCACCGGTCGTGCGGGCGACTCTGCGCCGTCTGTCCGGGTACAGGAAATTGACCGCATGAACGATCGTCCTGGCAAGGCCCGTCTTGTCAGCGCTCTCAGTCCCCGTGATCAGCAGGTTGCCGACGGAGGAATCCTGGCGCATGAGCTCAGCGTCCGTTGCCGAGAAATAATCGTAGAGCTGCGTCTCGATATCCTCCGAATTCAGATATTTCGTAAACATGACCCGAAGCGACTTCGGAAGCCGTCTGGTCTGCTGTGTTCCTGTCACTGCCTTCTGCGCTCCTCTCTGTTCCGGATCCGGGCGTGCCTGGCGGGCTGTCTGACCTGCCGCAGATGCTGTCCTGACAGGTGCCGTCTGCCGCGCGGCTATCTGCGCCGTCTGGCGTGCTGCGGCCGCAGCGGTTTCCTTTCTTGCCGGCATCAGCCGCGTCTTCTCCATGTCAGAAGCCGTCCTGGTCCGCGGTGTTCCCGCCGGCCGGTCAATCGGCGCCGTACCGGCTGCTGCAGCCCGGCTTTCTGGCGCAGCGGGCGCTTTGGCAGGAGCTTTCTTCTCCGGTGCAGGCTGTGCCTTATCCGCCTGCACGGCATTACCGCTTCCCGCCGGGGCGGACATAAGCTTCACAGCAGCCTCCTCGAGCTTCATGGTCGCCTTGCCGGTGCGGATCTGAAGGTCCGTCTGCGCCGCGTGCAGGGCAATCGCCGCCTCCACATTGCGGCGGGCCTGCGTCTCGTCAAAGTCCCTGCCGGCTCTGCGGGCTTCTTCCCGCTGCTGCCGCATCATCTTGTCATAGGCTTCGCTCTTCTCGTCCTTCTCGTCGAGCATCCTCTCAAGCTCAGCCTTGGAGAACTGTCTGGTGTCCTGCTTTCCGTACTTTTCCTCCCGGACGGTCTCGGCCCAGTCCGCCAGCGTCAGCTGGCCTTCGACCTGGTCGTCCTCCGGAAGGGATGCCCCGCTCTGGGCGTCCGGGCGGATGATCTTCTCCGCCGCCGCATTGGCGTGCTCGATGGCCTCCTTGATGTTGTCCGTGTCAAACATCCTGTAAGACGAAACGCCGGCGGAAAGAGTTTCCTCCGCTTTTCTCTGCTCTTCCAGCTTTTTAAGCTGCGCCAGAGCTGCCTCGGCCTCTGCTACACGTCTGGACTCCCGGGCCGCCTGCTCTTCCAGCAGCCTGTTCTGCTCCTCCAGCGCTTTCTTCTCGGCCAGTGCCTGCTTTGCCGTCTCTTCCTTCTCGCGGGCGAGTGCCTCGTTTTCCTTCTCCAGCGCCTTCTTTTCAGCCATCGCCATGGCTGCCTCGCGTTCCTTCTGGCTGGCCATCTGGCTGTTCTGCTCCTGAAGATGCCTCTTTTCCTCCAGAGCCTTCTGGGCAGCTGATCTCTGCTGCTCCATCAGCACGCGGTTCTGTTCTTCAAGGACACGCTTCTGCGCCTCGAGTTCCGCCTTCTGCGCCTCGAGCTTCTCGAGTGCTCTCTGCTGCAGCCGGATCGCCTCGCGGTGCGCCGCAGCTTCCGCATTCCGGCTCTTCGCGCCCTCATCCTCTGTATCTGGTTCTTCCGGTATCTCCGGTGCCGTCTTTGCATCCTGCGGACCTGGCTTCACGTCCGCATCACCGGCAGAGCCGGTCTCACCCGGAGCCGCCGCGCGGCTGACATCAGCTGCCTGTGCATCCGGCTGCTGCCTGTCTTCCCCGGAGCCAAGGACCTCCTGTTCCTTCTCATCATCCTTCAGAATGGCACTCATGCTCTCCGCGATACCGCGGCTGATATCAGCCGTGTCCTGAAGGTCCGCCGTGCGCAGAGCCGCGTCGATCTGACGCACCTCGTCGCGTGTCTCCTGCTCCGGATCTTTCTTCGGGGTGATCATGGCGTCTGTATCAATCACCATCTGGTCGAGATTGCGGTTCATCTGCTGCTTCGCAGCCGAAATGAGATTCTCCAGCGACTCGGACGCCTTCTTCAGGTCCGCCGTGCCAAGCGCAGCCTTTCCAGCCGGCATGTCTTCCGTCAGCGTGTACGGCGCCCCGGCTGCCGCTCTGGCAGGCTCCTGCACTTCCCGGGCGGCCGGCGTCTGCTCAACCTGCTCCGCTCCCGCTTCTGCCTCCGGAGCAGCTTCCGGCTCTGGCGCCGGAGTCTCCGGTACAGATGCCGCCGAATCGCCGGATTGCGGCGCATCGGATACGCCCTGTGGGATCGGCGCCGTCTTCAGCGGATCGTCCTCGTCCATCTCTTCTTCATCGCCATCGGTACGGTTCTCCGGAACCTCGGCCGGCTGTATCGGCTGGGTATTCGGGAGTGAATCACCACCTTCCGCCTTCGGCTGCCAGGCGGGCGTCTCCTCGTCTTCGGCCACCGGACGGTCACCTGACGGCTTTTCTGCGGCGGCCGGTTCTTCCTCGTCTTCGTCGTCCTTTTCCACTACATCCTGCAGACCGCCGAACGCCCTGCGGAAAAAGCCGCGGAGGCCTCCTTTCTTCTCCGGGATAACAGCCTTGGTATCGTCATCCATACCGCCTCTGGCCGCATAGTCGTGGATGGCCGACTCCACATCGTCCTGTCTGAGCTGTGCCAGGCGGCTCTGCTCCGCGAAGAGAAGATCGCGGGTCTCCTCCAGTTTGGCCATCTTGCGGTCGGAATTGTCATACAGTTCCTGCTGCTGCTGTGTAAGCGGCGCGCCCAGAGACTTCTTGAGCTTGACCGCCCGCTCGGCGAATTCCCCGCTGTGAAAATACACGCAGATCTCATCGCAGACCGAGATGCAGTGTTCTCTCTGTCCTGTCTTGGAATACAGCTCCGCCAGGCGGTACAGATACCGCTCGTCCACCTCGCTCTTGCGGTACTCCTCCAGAATCTGGATGAGCTCCGCGTCCGGCGCCTTCTGGGCCCGGCGCAGATGATACCGAAGGATCAGGCGGCTCGCGTCATTTTTCGAGGCCTTCTCGTACTCGCGGCACATGCTCTCCGCGTCCTGAAACTCGCCGGTGCGGATCAGCAGCTCCGTCAGTTTATAGATCAGCTTGCGTCCACCCAGATTGCGGTTGTACGCGATCGCCGCCACGTCCCGGGCGTCCTCGTAATCCCCCGCCGCCTCATGTACGTTGATGATCATCGCGAGGGTCGGCCAGTCCCTGACATGGCGGAAATCCATGCCGGCAGCCAGTCGGGAAGCCTCGTCGTATTCCTTTTTCTTCGCCAGTTTCTGAACTTCTTCCAGCTTGATTCCAAATTCGTATTTATCCAAAACAGGCGCCTCTCTTTATTCTGTCGTATTCAGGATCATCCGTATCCCGCCCGGCATATGCCGCCGGAATACAATCAGAGAAATTTTATCACAGCACTTTATCATTGTAAACATTTCTTAACATTTGAAGAGAGGAAAAGAAGCGGCTCTTGAATTACTAAACGAAGTTCCACCTGCAAATTTTAAAACCGGGAGTATATAATGTAATTAGAGTAATCGTGTTAGTTTCACAATTGCAATGCTGAGTGCGGATGGGACTCAGGGCAAATCAGTCGGTGAGGCATTTTTGACAGCTGAAAACGTTGTGCACTCTTCAACAGGTAATTTTTGGGGCTCCGAAACAGCGGTCGTGACAGGTACGAGTACCCATATTAACTAGTACTGGATTAGAGTTCAGATGATCAGGAGGTCACGATGAGAACAAAAAGGAATGTTGTTATTTTGTTGATAACGGCAACTGTTGCAGTCGCTATGGGTGTCTCCGGATTTGCCAGACTTTCGGAACTGCAGAAGGCAGAGACTTTAAAAACGGAGATCCCCCTGCTTGCGGGTAAAACCTGCACCTATACTGGAAGGTCCGAAGGGATGTTCGGTCAGAAAGATTACATTTTTACGGACACGGTCAATGATTACTACGTTTCTGAGCCCGAGCAGAGAGTGACAACGATCACCATAGCGGGAGCTGAAACCAAGGGAGTCGAACTTCCTGAGCTGGTCAGTGTCACGGAGGAAGAGGCATATGGGACGGCTGAACAGTGGTTCCGGCAGGTTTTCCCGGAGGTCACGGAGTTTCGTCATTCGGATGTGCCGTTCAACGGAGCTTCTTTTCTGTATACCTTTGATGAGATGAATGGTGAAGTGCCAACCGGGAATTCCGCAAGTATCTACATCATGGGAGACGGGCGCCTGTATCTGGCATCCTACATGTACGGAACCGGACTTGAAGCGAAAGACGGGCAGCGTATCTCCGAAGAAGAGGCTTTCCTGCGTGCGGTGGAGGCGATCAACGAGAACAATCCCAGGTACTACAACAATCCCGAGGCGATTACATCAGAGGAGTTCACCGAGAGGGAGATCCGGCTGGAGACGTTCAATGGAAAGACATATTACGAAGTCAAGGGCAGCGCACCGCTCCGGTTTGAAGGCGGCGGTTTTACCGAGCATTATATGATCGACATCGACGTCGACACGGGAGAGTGCCTGCGGCTGGCCAATTCCAGCGGGAAGGGGTACGACAAACTAAGCAAATAAATGGAATTATGAAGAAATAGCGCCGGTCCCGGTCAGTGACCAGGATCGGCGTATTCAGCTCCGGGCACTTCAGCTGTTCCCCATATCCGTGCGGCCCTCGAGAGCGCGCGCAAGCGTCACCTCGTCCACGTTGTTCAAGTCGCCTCCGACCGGAACACCGCTGGCGATCCGCGTCACCTTGATGCCGGTCGGGCGGATCAGGCGCGCCAGATACATGGCCGTCGTCTCGCCCTCGAGGCTGGAATTCGTCGCCAGGATAACTTCTTTGATGTCCTCCTTCGCCAGGCGGGTCATGAGCTCCTTCATCCGGATATCCTCCGGCCCGACGCCGTTCATCGGGCTGATGGCGCCGTGCAGGACGTGATACACGCCGTCGTACTTGCCGGTCTTCTCATAGGCCGCCATGTCCCGCGTGTCCTCCACCACCATAATGGTGGAGTGATCCCGGCGCGCATCTGCGCACACCGGGCACAGATCGCCGTCCGTCAGCGTGCAGCACTCCCGGCAGTAGTGGACATTCTCCTTTGCGTCCAGGATTGCACCCGCCAGGCCATCCACCTGCTCCTTCGGCATGCTGATGATGAAAAATGCGAGTCTGAGCGCGCTCTTCGGCCCGATCCCCGGGAGCCTTGAGAGTTGCTCAACAAGCCGCCCGATATGGCTGCTGTAGATCTCCATGTCTTACATCAGGCCTCCGCCGAGTCCTCCGAGTCCGCCGGTCAGCCGGCTCATCTGTTCCTGAGCCGCCGCGTCGCACTGGCGGAGTGCCTCGTTTGCGGCAGCCATGATCATATCCTCGAGCATTTCGACGTCATCCGGGTCAACCGCCTCCGGATCGATCTTGATTTTCGTGATCTCTTTCTTGCCGGTGACCGTCACTTCAACCACGCCGCCGCCACTCGTCGCGTGGAACTCCTGTGACTCCAGTTTTTCCTGCTGCTCCTGCATCTGACGCTGCATGCGCTGCGCCTGTTTCATGAGATTGTTCATATTACCCGGCATTCCGCCGCCAAACCCGCCGCGTTTTGACATATCTGTCCTCCTGTTGTTGTCAGACCATCCCGCTCTCGTGGTCAGCCGTGTCCACTTTCATGGCCGGCTGCGGGATGACCGGTTCTCCCGTATTTTCTTTTCTCAGTTCTTTTGTTATTTGTACACCCTTTGCGATTCGTTTTAAAGGGGCTGTGATAGTCGCCGGTGCCTCCATGACAGGCGAATCCGGTGCGTCGATCACCAGCTCGTTGCGGCCGCGGACTGTCACGTCGATCTTTCCCGAATCAAGCAGAGCCCCCGCCAGCGGCTGCACCGCCCGGATATACTCCCGCACCTGATCCCAGTGCGAGAGGATGAACTCTGCGTCCGCCGTGCCGTCAGGAAGGCCGAATGCCAGCGGAGACTCCGGGTCCGCAGGAGCCGCCTTTCCCGGCTTTCCGGCTCCGCCTGCCGCCGGGCGGCTCTGCAGCGCTTCGACGAGCGCCTGCAGCTGCTCCGTCTGTGCCTCAAGCGCCGCGATCCGCTCTTCAAGACCGGAGATCTCATCCGCGCTCTGGCGTCCGTCAGCGTTCTCCCGGCCATCCGTTCCAGGCGCGCCGGCGTCCATGGCAGGTCTCGTACAGCGGATCAGGGTGACCTCCGTAAGAACCCGCTTCTGGGTCGTCCCTGTCATCTTCCCGGAAAGGTCGCTGAAAAGCTCGATATAGCGGATGATCCGAAGGGTGCTCTGTTTCCTGTCGCCGTGGGCGCTCTCCTCCGCTTTGGCGGCATCCTCCTTCAGCTTCCTGAAATCATCCTCCGACATGTCGACGATGTCAGCCGTCACGCTCATGTCCGCGGATGTCATGACCAGCAGGACGTTGCGCAGGTACCAGATAAACCCGGACACAAACTGGGGAAGTTCCTGCCCGGAGAGCAGAATCTCACGCAGAAGTCCCAGAGCACCGCCCGCACGGCAGGAAAGCAGTTCCCGCAGCATCGACGAGTACACGGCCGTGTCCGCAGCCCCCAGCACCTTCAGAACGTCCTCATACTCCAGATCCTTGCCGATATAAAAGGACAGGCACTCGTCGAGCAGACTCAGGGCGTCCCGCATCGAGCCGTCCGCCTGGCGCGCCACGTAGTGAAGCGCCTGATCGCTTGCGGCGAGTTTCTCTTTTCCCACCAGACTTTTCAGCTGCTCAAAGATCGTCTCCGTCGGAATCCGGTGAAAATCATAGCGCTGGCAGCGCGAGAGGATGGTGAGCGGAATCTTCTGGATCTCTGTCGTCGCGAGAATGAAGATCACATAGGACGGCGGCTCCTCCAGGGTCTTAAGGAGCGCGTTGAACGCCGCCGCCGAGAGCATGTGCACCTCGTCGATGATGTACACGCGGTACTTCCCCTCTGTCGGCCGGTAGCGCACCTGATCCCGGATATCCCGGATGTTGTCAACGCCGTTGTTGCTGGCAGCGTCGATCTCCACCACATTCATGTCCGCCCCCGCGGCGATCGCCCGGCAGGATGCGCACTCTCCGCACGGGCTTCCGTCGTGCGGGTTCTCGCAGTTCACGGCTCTGGCGAAAATCTTGGCCACACTGGTCTTTCCCGTCCCCCGTGTCCCGCAGAAAAGATAGGCATGCCCGATCCGGCCTGTCTTGATCTGATTTTTCAGCGTCCGCACGACCGCTTCCTGGCCTCTGACATCCTCAAACGTCTTCGGCCGCCACTTGCGGTACAAAGCCTGATATGCCATTTACACTCCTGAACACTGTAAAGATAAGGAAACGCCGGAAATACCGATCTTCAAGCGGCATCTCCGGCTTCACTCCTGTTCCATCATACATAAATGCGCGGTCCGCTTCGAGCGAAGACAAACAGCCGTTACCGGCCTGACCTGCTCGGCCCAGGCACCCTTCCGGCACATGAAAGCTTCCGCTTAGTGCTGCTTCATTCCTGACCTGACACGGTTCACAGATTTCCATTGCGGAAGACCCGGACTTCAACGCCGTCCTGACCGGGCTGCTCTGCCTGTCCCTGTCCTCAGTCGGACCATCACCCCTGCTGTAGCGGATTGCAGGTACAGGGGACCGCTGCTCCCCCGGCTGCGCATTTTTCATTATACCGGGGCGCCGCCCCACTTGTCAATTGCCGCTCCGGTCGTGCTATACTGCTGGCAGAGGAGATAAAAGGAGCACGCGGTTTGATTCCACAGGATCTGTCAAGAGAACAGCTCCCTCAGGACGAGGGATTCATGAAAGAAGCCATCCGGCAGGCGCAAAAAGCCGCCAGAAAAGGAGAAGTGCCGATCGGCTGCGTCATCGTGCAGGACGGGAAGATCATAGCCCGGGGATACAACCGGCGAAACACGGACCACACGGCGCTGGGCCACGCCGAGATCACCGCGATCCGGCGCGCCTCGAAGGCAGTCGGAGACTGGCGGCTTGAGGACTGCACGCTGTACGTCACGCTTGAGCCCTGTCCCATGTGCGCCGGCGCCATCGTGCAGGCGAGGATCCCCGACGTCGTGATCGGCGCCATGAATCCAAAGGCTGGGTGCGCGGGATCCGTCATAAATCTCCTGCAGATGTCGGGCCTCAATCACCGCTGCCGCATCACGCGGGGCGTTCTCGCGGATCACTGTTCTGAGCTGCTGCGGTCATTTTTTGCCGCGATGCGGCAGAGCCGGTCGGAAAGGCGTGCGAACTCTTCCAGCGAAAGTGCCTCTCCTCTGACCTGAAGGGGCAGCCCTTCGGCCGTGATTGCCTCACCGACCGCCTCTTTGGAAAGACCGGGGATGACGCTCCCCGCCGCGTTGACAAGCGTCTTCCGCCGCTGCCCGAAAGCCGCCTTGATGAGTCGGAACAGAAAATCCGGGTCCTGCGTCCTGACCGGAGCTTCTCTGTAGAGCTTCAGGTCCAGCACCGCCGAGTCGACATTCGGCCTCGGCATAAACGAGGAAGCCGGCACCTGCAGCGCGATCCGGGGTGCCGCGTGATACTGCACGGCAAGACTCAGAACTCCGAAGGCTTTGGTCCCCGGCATGGCGCATGCCCTCTCGGCCACTTCCTTCTGCACCATCACCGTGATGGACTCAAATCCGGCGTCCGATTCCAGCAGCTTCATCAGGATGGGCGTCGTTATGTAATAGGGAAGATTGGCCACCACCTTCACCGGCCGGCCCTCTCCTTTCTCCCGGACCAGGCCGGCCAGATCCGTCTTCAGGATATCCTGGCAGATCACTTCCGTGTTGTCATACCCGCGGAGCGTCTCGCCGAGAACTTTCACCAGGTCCCGGTCGATCTCCACCGCCGTCACCGAGTGCGCGTGCTCTGCCAGAACCTGCGTCAGCGTCCCGATGCCCGGTCCTACCTCGATCACATCGTCACGCTGTGTGATACCGGCGCCATCCACGATGTTCTCCACCACATCCTCCCGGATGAGGAAGTTCTGCCCGAACCGCTTGCGGAAGCGGATGTCATATTGGTCGAGAATACGGCGCACTGCGCCGGGATTTGACAGATGCTCATACATGAAAGAATCTCCTTGCATTGGCCGCCGTGACGCGGATGACCTCTTCGGCGCTTGTCCCGCGAAGCTGCGCAACAGCCTGCGCCACGAAAGGAAGGTTCAGCGAGCTGTTGCGCGTCCCCCGCACCGGTTCCGGCGCCATGTAGGGGCAGTCCGTCTCGAGCAGAATCCGGTCAGCAGGAAGGCGCTTCACCACTTCCTTCAGTTTTTTCGTCTTTTTGAACGTCAGCGCACCGCCTATGCCAAAGTACAGCCCCATTCCGGCGAAGGTGAGAGCGCTCTCCACCGAATACGAGTAGCAGTGAAGGACTGTGTTCACCGGGACACCCCACGCGCGCAGAATGTCTTCCGTATCTTTTTCCGCGTCCCGCGAATGAATGATGACCGGCAGACGCAGGCGCGCCGCCATGTCAAGCTGCATGGAAAAAGCCCGCTTCTGCACGTCGCGCGGCGGATCCGGCCAGTGATAGTCAAGGCCGATTTCACCGACGGCCACTGCCTTCGGGTCCCGGGCAAGCCGTTCCAGTTCCCGGATGGTGTCTTCTGACGCCTCTTCTGCGGCATCCGGGTGCAGACCGACGGCCGCGTAAAAAAAGCCCACCCGGTCCGCCAGCGCCAGTGCCTCCCGGCTTGTCGTGAGGGAAGAACCCACATCTACGACGGGTGAAATGCCGCGAACCGGAAGGCTCTGGATCAGAGCCTCCCGGTCCGCGTCAAACGCACGGTCCTCATAGTGGGCGTGTGTATCAAATATCATTCATCCAACCTCGCTGCCGGCGATCATGTCGCGGTCAGGGGTAAGCACGCTTATCCCTTCCTTCTCGTTCATCGCCGCCAGAATCATGCCTTCACTCTTAACACCGCAGAGTTTCGCCGGCTTCAGATTCGTCACGACAATGACCTTTTTGCCGATCATGTCCTCCGGGCTGTACGAGGTCCTGATGCCGGACACGATCTGGCGCACCTCCGATCCGACCCGGATCTGCGACACGAGCAGCTTCTTCGACTTTTTGACCGGCTCGCACTGGAGGATCTCGCCGACCTGAAGCTGAATCTTGTCAAAATCGTCAATGGTGATCTCCGGCTTCTTCTCCACTTCCGGATACTTCACGCCGCCGTTTCTCTGTTTCTCCTCGATCACGGCAACTCTCTCCATGATCTCCTTCGGATCCTTTCGCATGAAGAGAATCTCCGGCGCGTC
>DGVL01000022.1:1417-5257 GCA_002394965.1 Lachnospira sp. UBA4285 | reverse complement strand
TGGAAACGCCGTACATGGCATTCTGAAGCCCGGAGGGAATCCCGAGGCGGAACATGTTGCTTAGGTAAACGCCCTTCAGCTTCAGCTCGCGAAAGCTCAGCCGGTAGGGCTCATCCGTACGGATCAGAAGGCGGGTCAGAAGCAGCATGTTGATGATCTGCGCCACAACGGTCGCGATGGCCACACCGGCAACGCCCCAATGGAAGAACACCACGAACACCACATCCAGAACGATGTTGGAGATGCAGCCGACGACCATAAAGAGAAAAGGACTGAAGGAATCCCCGACGGAGCGGAGCATGTTGGACTCCATGTTCAGCACCAGAATAAAGGGGACGCCGAGAAAGTAAATCCGCAGGTAGAGAACCGAAGCGGGCATGGTGTCCTCCGGCGTCTGGAGGATGCGAAGCATGGCGGGAGAGGCAAGCAGCCCCACGGTCATCAGGAAGAAGCCAAGCAGGGCAAAGACCGCGATGGCGTTGCCGGCGGCGATCCGGACATCTTCCGAGCGGCCTGCGCCGTAGATCTGGGCGATGACAACCGAGGCACCGGCGGTCACCGCGACAAAAAAGCCGATCAGAACGTTGATGACCTGGGCAGAGCTCCCGCCGACGGCGGCCAGCGCCACCGTCCCGACAAAACGGCCGACAATGAGCCCGTCCACCGCGTTGTAAAGCTGCTGAATGCAGGTGCCGGCCGCAATGGGGAGAAAGAACACCAGCAGGCGCTTCCAGACCGTTCCGGAGGTAAGATCTTTGTTTGTAAGCTGTGTTTTCATTCTTCTTCTGCCGCGGCCTCCTGTTCCTCAAACCAGCGCTCCGCAAACTCCGCAATGACAGGCGCCAGGTGCTTGATGCTCCAGTGCGTGGCATTTACCGTCAGGTCAAAAACGCTGGCGTCGCCGTGCCGCTTCCCGGTCAGAACTTCCCGGATCCGTGCACGGCTTTTGTCGATGCTGCGGATGTTTCGCAGAACCTCTTTCTCCGTAAGCCGGAGGGAACGGGGCTGCTTCTTTTCATGCGCCATGCAGCGATCCAGGCGTGACGGAAGATCTGCGCAGATGTAGATGCGGAACGGATGATAGTCCTGAAGAATCACATCCGCGTCGCGGCCGACGATGATACAGTCGTTTCCGGCTTCCGCAATCTCCTGGATGATCTCCCGCTGCCGGACCAGAAGCTGGGTCCTGAGGCCGTGATCAAAGCCCAGGTGCGCAAAGCTGTTGCGATAGGTGAGCTGTACATTGTGCCAGCCATGATGACTCAGCGCTTCCCGGACATGGTCCGCATCCATGCCCTGGTCCTCGGCGAGCGCCTCGATGATTTCCTTGTCGTAATAGTCCCAGCCCAGCTGATCGGACAGGCGCTTTCCAAGCTCGCGCCCGCCGCTGCCGAACTGCCTGCTGATGGTGATGATCCGCATCGTTCCGCCTGCTTCCTTTCTGTTCCTGTTCCCTTGGTTTCCCTGCTCCGGGCGGTATGATACTATGATACCGCTTGAGAGGATTCTTTGCCAAGTGCTGTATATCTCCCCGCTTTCGGCGGGGAGATATACAGGCCATGCATTTCGTGAAGGAGTATAAAAGATATCACTGAGGCTACGGTTTGTCAATTCTTTTCCGGAAAAAACGGGCTGCAGAGGAGTCTGCGGCCCGTTGAGAAATAGGAGAATGAAATCCGCCGGGATCAATAGATGGAACAGCCGCCCCGGCCGCTTTTCTTTACCCGGTAAAGCGCGGTGTCGGCGTCGTTGAAGATGTCGCCCTGGGGCTTGGCCCGGTCGGAGAAGGCCACACCCGCACTGAGCGTGACAGGGGGAAGGTTGTCCTTCGGGTTGGAGAGAATCTCGTTGACGCGGGCGATCTTGTTCATGACCAGCTGGCCCATGGAACCGTTCACACGGGTCATCACAATCACAAATTCGTCACCGCCGAAGCGGCAGATGATATCCACCGAGCGGAAGCTCTGCTGGAGAACCTCGGCCACCCGCCTGAGGACGCGGTCACCTACCGCGTGGCCGTAGGTGTCGTTGATGGACTTGAAGAGATCAATGTCAATGAGAATCAGCGCAATGTGCGACACGTCGACGCTCTTCATCAGCATGTCGTAGGCACCGCGGTTGAAGAGACCCGTCAGGGAATCATGGGAAGCCTCATGGCTGAGGCGTTCTCTCGCGATCCGGTTTTCTTCGAGAATGTAGTTGTAGGTGCGCGTGACAAAGCGGAGTTCCTCGGCGCCGGTGGGCGGAATGGTCTCCTGGGTGCGCATGAGATCCACCATTTTGGTCAGCGGCTTGCGGATCAGCGTGCTGATGAAATAGATGACAGCAAACACGATCAGCAGGAAGAGAATCGTGAGGACGGTCTGAAGATTGACCAGGACGGACATTCTGGAAGAAGCATTTTCCAGCTCCAGACTGGAAGAACGGATCAGCGACTGGGTGCAAAGGCTGACATTCTCCCGGATGCGGTCCTTGAAGTGCATGTAATTGCTGTCGAAGACAAGGTCCTGCGCCTTGTGCCGGAGCTCGTCGTCGCTAAGCTGCTTGATGTCAGAACTCAGGGTGATGGAAGTGATTTCTTCCGGAAGATCCGCCGGGTCGTAATCCCCGATCTCCACCATCATGCGCATGGCGAGGTATTCGGTGTTGATGAGCTCGTTGGAGAGGAGGAGAGCGGAGTTCAGACTCATGAGGGCGGTGTTGTCGCTGCCGGCCAGCAGTTCTTCCAGGTTTTCCACCGCCAGGTCTCTGCGCCGGGTGACGTTGACTTCCTCGAAGAAGTCCTTCAGATACTGCACCTCACCGGTGACAACGAAGCAGCGGACACGATCCGTCAGATAGTCGGAAGCGGATTCCATGTCCGAGGCGGCCAGCTGAGCGGCGATGTACCGGTCGCAGGCGTTTTCCACCCGCTGATATCCTTTTGCGACGGCGATGTCGGAGACGAAAAGAGAGACTGCGGCCAGAATGGCCAGCACGGCGAAGAACAGATTGGCCGTGCGCAGATGGATCCCGCTGCGCTCGCGCTTTCCGGCGTCCTTCTGCGCCTCTTTGGCCGCTTCTTCCGCGACGGCTTCGCTGGTTTCGGCTTCCCGCACCGAGAGGATGATCTGGTCTGCGCTTTCCACCTCGGCCCCGGCATACTGGGCCCGGTCGGATTCCTTCTTCTGGAGAATGAAGGCCTCGAATTCCGAAGCGGGCACCGGCTTGGAGAAAAAGTAGCCCTGAACAATGTCGCAGCCCATATCCTTTAGGGTGGTGAGCTGGTCTTCGGTCTCCACGCCTTCGGCAATGACCGGGACATGGAGATAGTCGGCGATGTTGATGATGATCTCGATCATGTGGGTGCTGCCGCCCGGCTTGAAGGCGTTGCGGATAAACTGCATGTCCAGCTTCAAGGCGTCGATGGGCAGCGACGAAACCATGTTCAGCGAGGAATAACCGGAGCCGAAATCATCCATCTCCACCTTGAAGCCGAGGGAGCGGAAACGCTCCACGGCGGTGATGATCTGGACGGAATCCTGCGTATAGGCCGATTCGGTGACTTCCAGGTGCAGATCCTCGCTTGTAATCCGGTTCTCTGTCAGAATGTCCTCAAGAACCGCAGGGAGCTCCTGGTCAAACATATCGACCCGGGAGACGTTCACCGAGATCGGAATCGAATAATCAAACTTGTCTTTCCAGGCCCGGACCTGTCTCGCGGTCTCTCTCCAGACGTAGGAATCGAGCTGCTGGATCAGGCCGTTTTCTTCAAACAGGGGAATGAAAATGCCAGGACTGATCATGCCGTGCTCCGGATGAATCCAGCGAACCAACGCTTCCGCCCCGGCCAGAACCGGC
>DGVL01000022.1:0-1344 GCA_002394965.1 Lachnospira sp. UBA4285 | reverse complement strand
CGGATATCGAACTTCGGCTGGTAGTAGACATGGAACTGGTGCTCCTCGAGGGCTTTGGAGAAGTCCTCAATCAGCTGCTCGGCAAAGAGGTTCTTCTCATGCAGATGGCTGTCATACAGGCCGATGGCTTTGTTAAAGTTGCCGCGAACGGAGTCCGAAGCCATCTTGGCCCGGTCAAAGCGGCGCTCGATGTCAATGCCCTTGTCGACGTCGGAATAGATCCCCATGCGCAGGCGCACACGGTTGGACGCGTTGCGGTCATCCTCAAAGAGGCCGGTGGAGACGTGCTCCATGATGTCCTTATAGTCCTCCCGGTGCGGGCAGTAGACCATGAAGGTGTCTGCTTCCCGGCGGCAGACGATTCCGCCGGAATCACCGACCATCTCACGGGCCTTCTGACCGATGCGCCGGAGGACCTCGTCTCCGTATGCCTTGCCGTAACGCTCGTTGATCATGTGGAAGTGGTTGACATCCAGGATGACCGCGTCGGTCTTCATGTCCGGATGGCGCTGATCAAACTGCTCGGCGTAGCGATAGAAGAATTCCTTGTTGAGAAGGCCGGTGAGCTCGTCCCGTTCGGTGGACTGGATAATGTCCCGGTCTTCCGAGAGCTCGATAATCCTGAGAACACGGGCGAGGACAATGTCGACCGGCGGGTAGGGCTTCGGAACAAAATCGATTGCGCCGAGCTGCAGGCTTTCCAGCTCGGCCGCCTGCTCCGAGGTGGTGACGATGACGGGGATGTGCTTGAGCTCCTCGTCCGCTTTGGCGCTTTTCAGGACCTCATAACCCGACATGACAGGCATGAGCAGATCCAGCAGAACCAAGGACAGAGCGTCCTTCCGTTCGCGCATCAGACGGAGCGCTTCCGTACCGTCCGCAGCGCAGAGCACCTCATAATCATTGCACAGATAGTTCCTGAGAATCTCGCGGTTGACCAGTTCGTCGTCAACAACCAGAACGCATCTCCGCCCGCTGTACGTGCGCAAAGGCTCATGCAGGTTTGGCATTTGATTCTCCTCCCAAAATGATCAGCATAATTATACAATTCTATATTTTACAACAAAATGTTAGTTTCGTAAACCAAAATCTTATCTTTTTTTAGAATGCATGATTTGCATTTTACAAAACACGCCGTACGAGGTAGAATATATAGCAAGCGAAAATAATACCCGCGTTATTCCGCCCGCTGCGCGGGCGGAATAACAGAAGATCAATTACGCAAACCGCAAAAATCAAATGTGTTTACTATTGTGTTTACTATAAACAGTAAAAGAAACAGTAAAAGCTGCATTGGAGGACAGAGATGGACTATCAGACCATGTATGCACAGAAGCTCCGCAC
>DGVL01000128.1 GCA_002394965.1 Lachnospira sp. UBA4285 | reverse complement strand
AACTGTAACACCACTCTACCCAGTGTGATGTCAACTGCGGCGAATTCTCAGATTCTGGATCAGAATCCCGCCGATGATGAAGAACAGAGCCAACAGGGCACGGATCGTGATTTTCTCGTGCAGCAGAAGCGCCGAAACAAACAGGGAGAGAAACGGTGTCAGATAGGCGAGGTTTGCCGTCGCCGCGGTATTGGAGGAGTTCTTCAGCGCAAGCGCCCAGAACAGATAGGCCATGGCATTGACCATGACGCCGTTCCAGAGAATCCCGATCCATTGTTTTCCGACAATCGGAACCCAGGTCTCCAGCACAAGACCTGAACATGCGGATGCAGCGGCAGTGGCAAGCCAGATGACCATCATGCTGATCATCTCATCATACCCGGCCTTCTTGTTGAGGACACAGAACAGACCGTACAGGGCTGCTGCAGACACACAGCCGATCACTCCAAGCAGATGGTTCCCGACGACTCTCCCGCCGCCGGCAGAGAGTACCACAACGCCGACGAAGGAGCAGATCATCGCCAGGAGCTTCAGGGCCGTCAGTTTCTCATGCAGAAGGAGAATAGAGAAGAGAACCAGCATGATCGGCCAGAGATAATTCAGGATACAGGCCTCCTGGGAGCTCAGCTGTGACAGTCCGAGGTAATAAAAAGCAGAGTACAGGAACATCCCGATCAGCCCCAGGCCGATCATCTGCAGATACTGGCGGGCNNGCAGCCGCCGACACACAGCCGATAATCCCGAGCAGGTGATTGCCGCCGCTGCTTCCGCCGCCGGCAGAGAGAATCACCACGCCGGCAAAGGAACAGATCATCGCCAGCATCTTCAGGCGCGTCATCTTCTCATGGAGCAGCACAACGGAGAAAAACACCAGCATGATCGGCCAGAGATAGTTCAGGATGCAGGCCTCCTGCGAGCTCAGCTGCGACAGGCCGAGATAGTAGAACGCCGAGTACAGAAACATCCCGATCAGGCCGAGCCCCGTCATATGGAGGAACTGACGGCCCGTATACCGGCGGAGCAGTTTCAGGCGTCCGCTTCGAAGGTTAAGGAGAAACAGCGTCAGAAACGCAATCAAGCTGCTGACCGCCAGCGCTTCCAGATTCGGGATGCTGGTCACGACGCTCTTGACAACAGCTGCCAAAGTGGACCAGATCAGCACCGCGCCCATTCCGTATAGGATTGCCGTACTCACCGCTTCTTCCTCCCCGCTGAACTTGTTTCCCGGTTTTCGCTTTCAAAGATCGAAAAAGAGCCGGATATGCTCCGATAAATTAAGTTAATTATAAGCGCGGATATTAAAAAGTCAAGCGCCTTTTCCTCTTTCCGTTCTTCTGTAAACAGTCCTGTTATTATAGTATTATTGAGCAACATCACCTTTTCAGAATCCTTTTCGGTTCTCTTGACACCGCCTGTTGAAGAGATTATAATTAACCGCGATCATACAGCAAAGTGGCTGCGCTTTGCTGTACGAATAACATTAGGAAAGGTTGACAAAATCATGAAGAAGCTGTTTTCCGTTCTGCTCGCCCTCGCGCTGTTTGTCTGCCTGATGGCGGTCCCCGCCATGGCAGAAGAGCCCTTCCAGGCCAACATCCTGTTCTGCGGTTCCACCTCGCTCTATCCTATCATGTCCTCGCTCGCGGCCTCCTTTACCGAAGAGTACGTAAAGTGGAATGCCGTTGATCCCTCCATGCCGGAGAAAAACATTTCCATCTATGTCGCTCCCGGCGGCTCCGGTGTCGGTGTCTCCGCTGCGGAAGAAGGCACTGCCGACTTCGGTATGCTGGCCAGAGACATCAAGGAGAAGGAAGTCGAAGCCCTCGGTGAAAACTATGCCGAGTTCGTCGTGGCCCGCGATGCTCTGACCGTCTCCGTGAATGCGGAGAACCCGATCTGCGCGGTGATGGACGACATGAGCGCCGATCTGATCCGTCAGATCTTCTCCGGCGAGCTGGAAACCTGGGACCAGGTGGATGCCTCTCTCCCGGCCGAGCCCATCAACGTCTACATCCGTGACCTCTCCGGCGGCGCCTATGAAGTGTTCCAGAAGGCCATCATGGGTGACAGCGAAGTCACCGCTTCCGCGACCCAGTCCGCTTCCATGACGGAGCTGGCCACCAACATCGCCGGCGATCCCTGGGGCATCGGCTATGCCGGCTTCGGCGCCTACAACAAGGCCAACGCCGACAAGCAGGTCCTCTTCGCCATGAAGGTCGACGGCGTAGAAGCCAATGAAGAGAACATCATCAGCGGTGAGTACAAGGTTCAGCGCCCCGTCATGTTCGTGACCGGCGATGAGATCTCCGCTTCCGAGCAGGCCTTCATCGACTACATCTTCTCCGATGTCGGCTACAAAGTCGTTCAGGCCAACGGTTATATCCCCGCCTTCACTCCCGCAGCCTGATTTACCCCTTTCACAATGATCGGCATGCCGCTGTCTGTCCGGGCAGCGGCATGCGTCCTGTCTGCACAGGATTCTGTATCCGACGGGAGGTATCCGAATGGCAAAAACTGCCAATCGATTTTTTATGCTGCTGATCGGCAGCCTGACGGTTCTGGCCATCCTTTCCCTGGCCTTTGTCATCTGGTTCGTCGCCAAGGAAGCGCTGCCGCTGTTCCGCGAGGTTTCTCCTGCCGCGTTCTTTCTCGGGACGCGCTGGATGCCGGTGGATTTCGGAAACGGCATGTCCTTCGGGATTTTTAATTTCATCATGGGGACGCTGGCGGTCTCCCTGACCGGGATGATTCTGGCCCTGCTTGTCGGCCTCGGCGCCTCGCTCTATCTCTCCTGCGCCGCCACGCAACGTGTCCGCACCCTGCTCTATCCCGTCATCGACCTGCTGGCGGGGATTCCTTCCGTGGTCTACGGTTTTGTAGGCCTCATGGTCCTGAAGCCGGTCTTTATCCGCGCCGGCGTCAAAACCGGCCTCTGTGTGCTGGCCGCAGGGATCGTGCTGGCGGTCATGCTGCTGCCCTACCTGATCTCCGCCAGCAGCGAGACCATGCTCAAAGCCCGCGCCCGCTGTCTCCCGCCGGCAATGGCGCTCGGCATTTCCAGGTGGGATGCCGCAGCGGGGATCGTGCTTCCGGCTTCTGCCCGGAATATCCTGATGTCCGCCGGTCTCGCGGTGGGCCGCGCCATGGGGGAGACCATGGCTGTCATGATGGTCATGGGCAATGCAAATCTCTTTCCGAAGCTGCTGGGCAAAGGGGAGAGCATTGCAGCGCTGATCGCGCTGGAAATGGGAACCGCCGTGGCGGACAGCACCCACTACCACGCGCTCTATGCCGCGGGATTCGCGCTGATGATTCTCCTGTTTGTCATCAATCTCGGGATTTCCGCTCTGCGGAGCAGACTGCTTCGCCGAGGCGGCATATAAAGGAGGGTGCAGCATGCGGATACGCGGACTTCTTGCCCGGATCTGGGCCGGGCTCAGCATCCTTCTGGTCCTGGCGGTGATCCTGTTTCTCTTTGTGTTTATTTTCCTCCGGGGCGGGTCGGTGATTACCTGGGACTTTCTCTCCCAGCCGCCTTCCGGTGCGGTGCTCGGCGAGGAGGGAGGGATTCTTCCGGCCATCACCGGGAGCCTCGCCTTTACCCTGACGGCCACGGTGCTGGGCGGCCTTCCGGCCATCGCCACGGCGCTGTATCTGGTGTTTTTCTGTAAAAGCCGGCGTCTCGGCAGCCTGATTCATACGATCCTGCAGTGCATCTCCGGCATTCCGTCCATCGTGCTCGGGCTCTTTGCCTACAGCTTCTTTGTCCGGGATCTGAACTGGGGGCGCTGCGTACTCTCGGCCAGCATGGCGCTTGCCATTATGATTCTCCCCTTTATTGAAATCCATGCTGAGAAGGCCTTCCGGGAGATCCCCAGGGGCTTTGTGGAGTCCTCCCAGGCGCTGGGCTGCGCCCCGTACTATACCGTTTTCCACGTGGTTCTGCCCAGCTGCCGCGGTGAGCTCATTTCCGGCATCCTTCTGGGCGCCTGTTATGCCATGGGCGCCACGGCGCCCATGATCTTCACCGGAGCCGTCGCCTTTGCCACTTCACCCAAGAGCCTGATGCAGCCGGCGATGGCGCTTCCGCTGCACCTGTATCTCCTGATCGCGCAGGGGACGACCTCTCTGGACAGGGCCTACGGGACCGCCTTCGTCATGATGGCCCTGATTCTCGTGAGCAACCTGCTGGTCATGATCTACACCGAAAGGAGTCACCGAAGATGGATACAGCGCTGAGAATCGAAAACCTGTCCGCCTCCTATGACGGAAAGAGTGCGCTGGAAGGGGTCTCTCTGGAAATTCCGAAGAATCGGATCACCGCTGTGATCGGACCTTCCGGCTGCGGCAAGAGCACCTTCCTGCGCTGCCTGAACCGCTTTCTTCAAGAGGACCCCGGCGCGCAGATGTCCGGCTCTGTGGAGCTCTTCGGCGAAGACACCGCGAAGATTCCTCTGGAGCTTCTTCGCCGGAAAATCGGCATGGTGTTTCAGATTCCATCCCCCTTTCCCTTCTCGATCTATCGGAACATGACCTATGCCCCCCGCTATTACGGGATCCGGGACAGAAAAAAACTGGATGCGCTGGTGGAAGAAAAGCTCAAACTGGCCGGTCTCTACGATGAGGTCAAAGACGACCTGAACCGCAGTGCCATGAAGCTCTCCGGCGGCCAGCAGCAGCGCCTCTGCATTGCGAGGGCCCTCACCGTTGACCCGGATGTACTGCTGCTGGACGAGCCGTGCTCGGCGCTGGACGTGCGCAGCTCCGCCGTGATTGAGGAGCTGCTGACTTCCCTCAAGCAGCGGTACACCATTGTCATCGTGACCCACAACATTCCCCAGGCGCGCCGAATCGCCGATGAAGCGGTTTTCCTGTTCAACGGCCGGCTGACCGAATGGGGAAGCGCCGAACAGGTGCTTCGGGAACCGACACAGACCGAGACACGGGAATTTCTTTCCGGGGTCTTCGGATAAGGAGGAAAAGATGATTCAAATTGAAATTCCCGGCCGGGAACAGCCCCTGCAGCTGGATGTTCTGGTGCTGGATTACAACGGCACGATTGCCTGTGACGGCCATCTGATCGAAGGCGTTGCGGAGCGGATCCGCAAGCTCTGCGCGAAGCTTCCGGTCTATATTCTGACCGCCGACACCTACGGGACCGTCAAGCGCCAGTGTGAGGGTCTCGGCGCCGAAATTCTGACCTTTCCCCGCGCGGCTGCCGGCGAATGCAAGGAAGAGATCGTCCGCAAGCTCTCCGCCGAGGGGAAGGTCTGCGTCGTCGGCAACGGGTTTAATGATGTTCAGATGTTTGACCTGGCGGAGCTCGCCATCGCGGTTCTGGATACCGAGGGCATGTACGCCGGGCTTCTGTCCCATGCGGATGTCCTCGTGCGCGCCGCGCCGGATGCGCTGGATCTGCTGCTGAAGCCGAACCGCCTGCGTGCAACCCTGCGGAACTGATCGCAAGGTCCCGGCGTTTCCGCTGTTTTTACGGTCGTCTTCGGCTGCGCCATAGCCGAAAATCAAATATGCAGCGAGCCTCCACTGTTGATTTGACAGTGGAGGCTCGCTGCTTCATGATGGAAGCGGGATCAGACGCCCGGCATTTTCGTCCCTGCGGTGCAGGTCCTGATGCCGAATTTTTCCGCAAATGCGGCCGCAAAGGAATCCGCGCTGCAGAGGAGGGTGACCCTGGGACAGGCAAGGAAGACCTCGGCGCAGATCTCCGTCACGCTGTCCGGGAGCGCAGCCCATTCCAGCGCCGTGCAGCCCCGGAAAGCCCATTCCCCGATGCTGGTGACACTCTCGGGGAGCACGACAGAGCGCAGAGAGGCACAGCCGGAAAAAGTCTTTTTCCGCAGTCGGACAATTCTGCTGGGGATGCGGACACGCTCCAGCGCACCGCAGTCCTCAAAGGCAGAGGCCCCGAGCTCCGTCAGGGATTCCGGCAAAGAAACGCTGCGGAGGGTCATGCTGCCGCGAAAGCAGGCGCTGTCGATACCGACGATCCCCTCCGGGAGCGCGAGTTCTTCCGGCATGTACAGGTCGCCCTCCCGATGGAGGATGCCGTCGCGCAGCGAGAACCCCATCCGGAGCAGGTCTAAAGTGTCAGTACGGATTGTTTCCTCCATATTGGAAGCCTCCTTTGCATATGGGTCTGCAGGATTCTTCCGGCTCTCCTGGTTTCGGCACGGCCGGTGCTTTCAGCCGCGTTCATGCCTTTTTCACATCCACGAGCCATTCCTTCCGCAGCTCCCACACCGCCGCCTGCAGATAGATCTCGGGGCAGTCCCCGGCAGAGGTGAAAAGCCTGTTCCAGCTGTCGCGGACCTTTCGCTTCTGCATCGGATAAAAGGACGTGGAAAACAGCTTGTGCGTGCTGCTCAGGCCGATGCCCTTCAGCTCTCGGGCAAAGCGCTCCTCGTCCTTTTCGTCTTTCCCGAGGTACTCAAGGTTCAGGATCCGGTTCCAGACCCGCTGGTCGAAGAACAGCACCCGGTCTCTCGGAATGCGGAAGGTCATCAGCAGGGAATCCGGCCCCATGAAGCACCAGCGGCTGTCGCAGAAGAGCCAGACCGGCGACTCCGCTCCCTCCGGCTTCGGCAGCAGCGCAGATGCATGCTGCCGGAAGAAGGAATAGGCCTCCTGAAACACCCAGGAGCTGTCCCCGTATTTTTTGTCGATATAGGCGAGCTTGACGCGGGAGACGCCGTCCCGCTCCATGGTTTCCAGCACCACCGGCTGCTGGGCGGTGTAAAGGATCACGTCCGATTCAGTCATAGCGCTCGATCTCCCGGATCCACTCAGGCCGGATCTCCCACACGGTGCCGACGCAGTTGTCAACGTTTTCGGATGGATCAAAAATTCTTTCCCAGCTCCTGATGATCTTCTGCTTCATCATCGGATAAAAATTACCTTTCGAACTGGTAAAGAGCAGCGCTTCGTTGCCGATCCCCATCTGTTTGAGCTCTTCGTTGTGCCTTCGCTCATCCGCCGGATCCAGGGGCACATACATGAGGTTGACACAGTAGCCCCAGCGGTCCATATCCGCGATGAGAATCTGATCGGACGGGACCTCCAGCGTGAAGGTGACCGTGCCCTC
>DGVL01000045.1 GCA_002394965.1 Lachnospira sp. UBA4285 | reverse complement strand
TCGATGAGATCAAGAAATTCATCGCGGCAAAGGAACTCGAGGAGAATTACCGGTTTATTCCGGTGTGCGAGAAGGACGACGGCGGCATGTGGGGGCCGGAATACCGCATGGCTGTGATCGGCGGCGGTCCGGCGGGCCTTTCCTGCGCGTACTATCTGCGCACCAGGGGGTATGATGTGACCGTCTTCGAGAAAGAATCTCGCATGGGCGGCATGATGATGAATGGCATACCGAACTTCCGCCTTGAAAAACAAATTGTTGACGCCGAGATTTCAATCCTTCAGGAGATGGGAATCGAGTTCAGAACCGGCGTCGAGGTCGGGAAGGACGTGACTATCCCGCAGCTTCGCGAGCAGGGCTACAAGGCATTCTACATCGCGATCGGCCTGCAGGGCGGACGGACAGCAGGTGTCCCGGGCGAGTTCGCTGAGGGCATCCGCTCCGGCATCGATTTCCTGAAGGAAGTCAATCAGGGGCAGGCAAAGCCTCTGACGGGAGACGTCGTGGTGATCGGCGGCGGCAACGTGGCGGTCGACGTGGCGCGCACGGCACTTCGCCTCACAGACGGAAAGGTCACGATGATCTGCCTGGAGGGCGCGCATGAGATGCCGGCCGCAGACGATGAAGTGGCAGAGGCGCAGGAAGAGGGCATCACCGTGATGAACGGATGGGGCCCGAAGGAATTCCTGACCGAGAACGGCCGCGTAAAGGGCGTCGTCTTCAAGCGCTGCACGCAGGTGAAGGACGAGAACGGCCGCTTCAGCCCGAAGTATGACGACGCGCAGACGATCACGGTGAAGTGTGATAACGTGCTGGAGGCCATCGGCCAGTCGGCACTCTGGGGCGATCTGCTCAAAGGGACAAAGTGCACGACCCGCCGCGGCGGCACCATTGAGACGGATCCGGTTACATTCCAGACGCAGGAGCCGGATATTTTCGCCGGCGGTGACATCGGGCACGGGGCGAGATTCGCCATCGACGCGATTGCGGACGGCAAGAAGGCCTGTGAGTCCATGCACCGGTTTGTACACAGCGGCCAGTCGCTGACGATCGGCCGCGACCTGCGGGAATTCAACGCACTTGACAAGGATGATATTGTCATCGGCAGCTATGACAGCGCAAAACGGCAGGTCCCGGGGCGCAGGGACGGTGTGGGCGCGAAGTCCTTTGAAGACGCCCGCCTGCCGCTCACAGAGGAACAGGTGAAGAAAGAGGCGTCAAGGTGCCTGGGGTGCGGCGCGACGACGGTGGATATCAACCGCTGCATCGGCTGCGGACTGTGCACGACACGCTGCGAGTTCGACGCGATCCATCTCACCCGCGACCTGCCGGAGGCTTCCCAGATGCGCCGCTCGGAGGACAAGATGAAGTATGTGCTTCCGTACCAGGCAAAGCGCGCCGCAAAGATTCTGTTTCGAAAGGGATGACGCGGTATGCATGAGATGGGGATTGTGCTGCATCTGGCTAAGACGCTCACGCAAACGGCAGAAGAGCAGAACATCGTGAAGATCTCGCATGTGACGCTGGAAGTCGGGGAGGTGTCCGGCATTCTGACGGATTACTTTTCCGACTGCTGGGACTACTTCAAGGGTAGAAGCGACCTGCTGAAGGACTCCGTGCTGGAGGTGGTCACGACGCCCGCCGTGACGTGGTGCGACAACTGCAAGAGGACGTATCCCACGGTAAAATACGGGCGCACCTGCCCGTACTGCGGCAGCGGCGAGACCTGGCTGCTGTACGGCAATCAGTGCGTGATCCGCGATATTACCGCCGAGACGGCGGATGGCCGCGAGGGCGAGTCAGAAGCTGAAAGTGTGGATCTGCAGCAGGGGTAATACCGATATCCGATTCAGGTGTTTTAATCAGGAGGAAACAGGCGTATGCCAATACAGATCCCGGTCGGGATTCTCATTCCATTTGCCGCGACGACTCTCGGATCGGCATTCGTGTACTTTCTGCACCGGAGCCTTTCGGACCGCACACAGCGTTTTCTGACGGGCTTTGCGGCAGGCGTCATGACGGCGGCTTCGATCTGGAGCCTGCTGATCCCGGCGATTGAAGATTCCGGAAGCCTTGGCGCTTTCGCTTTCCTCCCGGCGGCGGCCGGGTTCTGGCTGGGCATCTTGTTTCTTCTTTTTCTGGATCATGTCCTGCCGCACCTGCACAGGTACGCCGCTGAGGCGGAGGGGCCGACGAGCCGGCTTGCCGGCGATACGCTGATGATGCTGGCCGTGACGATCCACAGTATTCCGGAGGGAATGGCGGTCGGTGTGGTCTTTGCCGGTCTGCTCTACCAGACGGAAGGCATCACGCTGTCCTCGGCGATGGCGCTCTCGGCGGGCATTGCCATTCAGAATCTTCCCGAAGGGGCGATCGTCTCGATGCCGCTGTATGCCTCAGAGGGCAGAAAGGGCAAGGCTTTTGTGTCGGGCATGCTCTCCGGCGCCGTAGAGCCGGTCGCCGCCGCTCTGACCATTGCGCTCTCCGGTTTTCTCATTCCGCTGATGCCATATCTCCTGAGCTTTGCTGCCGGAGCCATGCTGTATGTGGTGGTGGAGGAGCTGATCCCGGAGATGTCCCACGGGAGGCACTCCAATATCGGCGTTCTGGCCTTTGCCTTCGGGTTCACGGTCATGATGGCGCTTGACGTGGCGCTGGGTTAAAACAGGTTTTACTTTGCGGAGCTATAGGCTGTTCCTATGGCTCCGCATATTTTTTTCGGTATGTTTATCTGACTGCCACGTGTAGTATAGTGATGAAGACTAGACTTTATGCCGGCATTCCGGCGGAAAGAAGGCGGGTGCCACATGACAGGTGCAGGGTCCCCGGTGCGGATAACAGATGTGGATATTGCTTCGGTGCGGCTTACGGAAGCGGACCGGGGCGAGATTCTGCGCTATATCGGCTACAGCGGCCAGAAGATCGACGAGGGGCTTGAAGAGCGGATCCTCCATGTGATCGGCAAGACGAACCGCGCGGCGGCCCCGAAGCTTTCGGCGATGCTTTATACCTGCGAAGAAGACGGAAGCTGGCCGGAGAGCCTGGCATTCCTGACGGGGCAGGATATACGCCGTCACCTGGCCGGCTGCAGACAGATCCTGCTGATGGGAGCGACGCTCGGGGCGGGAGTCGACCGCGCGATCCACATCGAAGAGGTGCGGGACGCTCTCAGCGCGCTGGTCATGGACTCCGCCGCAAGCACGCTCATCGAGGCGGTCTGCGACAGTTTTGAGGCAGAGCTTCGTCGCCGGGCTGCAGAGGAAGGGGAGTTCCTGACCACCCGGTTTTCGCCCGGGTACGGCGATCTGCCGCTGTCCGTCCAGAACCGGTTCGGAGAGCTGATCGAGGCGAGACGGATCGGCCTCACGATCACGCCGGAGCACATCATGATTCCGAGGAAATCCGTCACAGCCATCATCGGCATCGCGGATCACCCGATTCACATCCGGAAGCGGACCTGCGCCGCGTGCAACATGCGCGGCAGCTGCCGCTTCCGCAGAAATGGCGTCACGTGCGGGGAATAAAGAGGAGAATAACGTGTCTGAGAAAATGATCATTCTTGACGGCGGCATGGGGACGATGCTGCAGGCGGAGGGACTAAAACCAGGCGAACACCCGGAGGTGTTCGGATTTCATCATCCGGACGTCGTAAAGGGAATCCACAGGAAATATATTGATGCCGGTTCTTCGGTCATCTATGCGAACACCTTCGGAGCCAACCCCCGGAAACTTTCCGGGCAGGAGATCGACACAGATACAGCCGTGCTCTCGGCTGTCCGCACGGCGAAAGAAGCGGCGCGCGAGGCTGAAAAGAACGGAGGGCGCAGGGTGTCCGTGGCACTGGACGTGGGGCCGATCGGAGAACTGCTGGAGCCGCTGGGGACGGTTTCCTTCGAGGAGGCATACGACGCATACGCGCAGCAGATGAAGGCCGGGCAGGCAGCCGGCGCAGATCTCGTCGTCATCGAGACTTTCACGGATCTGCTCGACGCGAAGGCGGCTCTCCTTGCGGCAAAGGAGAACACAGATCTTCCGGTCTGGGTCACCATGACGTTTGAGCAGTCCGGAAGGACCTTCACGGGTACGAAGCTGGGCGCTTTCGCGATGACAATGGAGGGACTCGGAGCCGACGCGGTCGGAATCAACTGTTCCCTCGGGCCTGCGGAGATCCTGCCGCTTGCCGGGGAACTTGCCGAATGGACCAGTCTTCCCCTGATCATCAAACCGAATGCCGGACTGCCGGATCCTGAGACCGGGAGATACCGTCTGGACGCCTCGCATTTCGCGCAGCAGATGCGAAAGTTTGAGAGTCTTCCGCTCATCGCGATGGGCGGGTGCTGCGGCAGCGATCCGGAATACATCCGGAATCTCACCCGCTGCCTGGACGCGGACGGCATTCAGCGCGTGGCCTTCGGGGAGAACCCGGTGGCAGAGATAAACCGGGGGAGACGCCCGGCGCGGCGGGGAATCTGTTCTTCGACGGATATCTGCGAATTTGGCGGTGTCAGAGTCATCGGCGAGCGCGTCAATCCGACCGGGAAGAAGAAATTCCAGCAGGCGCTGCTGGACCACAACATCGATTATATCTGTCAGATCGCACTGGCAGAAGAGGAGGCCGGCGCGGATATTCTGGATGTCAATGTGGGCGTTCCCGGCGGCGATGAAAAGGCGCTGATGGTGGAAGTCGTGAAGGCGCTGCAGGGGGTCGTGTCCCTTCCGCTGCAGATTGACTCCGGCGATGCTAAAGTCGTAGAGGCGGCGCTGCGCGTGTATGCGGGCAGGCCGCTTGTGAATTCTGTATCGGCCGATGACGCGAGGCTTGACGCCTTTCTTCCCGTCCTGAAGAAATACGGCGCAGCGGTGGTCGGTTTGTGCCTGAACGAGGACGGGATTCCGCAGACAGCGGAAGGCCGCGTGGCCAACGCAGAGTACATCTGTAAGCGTGTGACGCAGGCCGGCATTCCGAAAGAAGACCTCCTGATCGACTGCCTGACGCTCACGGTCTCCGCCCAGCAGGACCAGGCAAAGGTGACGCTGGACGCGCTGCAGACTGTTCACGACGAGCTCGGTCTGCACGCGTGCCTGGGAGTCAGCAATATCTCCTTCGGCCTTCCGGCCAGAAGCCACATCAACGAGAATTTTCTGGTCCAGGCGATGCGCTGCGGGCTGGATTTCCCGATCATTAACCCGAACATTCTCCCGCTGATGGACGCCGTTGCCTCCTTCAAGGTCCTCTCCGGCGAAGATGTGAACTGCGAGGCGTATATCGCGCGATTTGCAGACCGCCAGGAGAAGGCGGCGCAGCCGGTAAGTACAGGAGCCAGAGAAAATGCCGGAACATCATCTGGAGCAGCGCCGGCCGGAAACCTTTCGATAGAGGATGCAGTGATAAAGGGCCTCAAGAGCGAGACGAGAGCGCTTGCGGAGAAACTGCTGGAGACACACACGGAAGAGGAAGTGATCAATGGCTATCTGATCCCGGCGCTTGACAAGGTCGGCGATCTCTACGAGAAGCAGATCATCTTCCTGCCGCAGCTCATCAGTTCGGCAGGGGCGGCGACGGCGGCATTCGACATGATCAAGGAGCGGATCGCGGCCAAGGGAAGCGGGGGAGCATCAGCCGGCACGATTGTGATCTGCACGGTCAAGGGCGATATTCATGACATCGGGAAGAATATCGTGAAGGTCATCCTCGAGAATTACGGGTTCAGGATGATCGACCTGGGGCGCGATGTGCCGAAGGAAAGAGTCGTCCGGGCGGTGAAGGAAAGCGGCGCCGGGCTTGTCGGGCTCTCCGCGCTGATGACGACCACACTCCCCGCCATGGAGGACACGATACGCGCGGTGCACGCGGAGTGCCCGGGCGTCCCGGTCTTCGTCGGAGGTGCGGTGCTCACACCGGAGTATGCGCAGAAGATGGGCGCGGACTATTACACGGCTGACGCCAGGGCCTCGGTGGAGGTGGCAAGGAAGGTCTTCCGGCAGTGAAAGAACGGACAACTATGGAATCGATACGAGACTATTTACGCCAGAACCGGCTTCTGTTTGACGGCGCGTTCGGCACATATTTTGCGCGGATCGCGCATGAAGCGGCTGAGAACTGCGAACTTGCGAATCTGCGCATGCCGCAGACGGTCGCCCGGATTCACCGGGAGTACATTGAGGCGGGCGCGCAGGCCATCAAGACCAACACGTTCGCCGCGTATCCGGATACCTGCGGCGGCGAGGAAAATCAGGAGAAGGTCATCCGCGCGGCGGTGGCAGCCGCCAGGGGCGAGGCGGAAAAGGCAGACCATTCGGTGTGGGTATTCGCCGACCTCGGCCCGGCGCCGGGAGAGACCAGCCGGCAGAAGACAGAAAACTACATCCGCGCGGCCTCGCTCTTTCTTGACGAGGGGATCCGGACCTTTCTTTTTGAGACGCAGGCAGAGGAAGACGGCCTGCTTCCCGCCATTCGTTTCCTCCGGGAGCGTGACCCGGAGTGCTTCATTCTCGTGTCCTTCGGCGTGCTGCCGGATGGCTACACGCCGAAGGGAATGTACTTCCGGACGCTGATCCGGGATATGCTCGCGGATGGCGGCGCGGACGCGGCAGGACTCAACTGCGTCGTCAATGCCGGCAGCATGCGGCGACTGCTTGCCTCCCTGCCAAAGGAGATACTTCCCCGCGTCCTGGCGATGCCCAACGCCGGATACCCGGTGGTGCGGGGCTTTCACACGTATTTTGACGGGAATGCGCCCTACTTTGCCCGGGAGACGGGTGCAATAGCGGACCTCGGAGTGCGGATTCTCGGCGGATGCTGCGGCACGACGCCGCAGCACATCCGCGCGCTTGGAAAGGTTCTTGAGCGCAAGCCGGCCGGGACAGTTTCCCTCGCCGCCTGGCCTGACGAGGGGGATGTACAGGTGAGGGAGCGGACGGAGGGAGATGAGGCTGCAGCATCTTCAAACCGGCTGAAGAAGAAGCTCTCCGCCGGCAGGAAGATCATCGCCGTCGAACTGGATTCGCCGAAGAACGCAGACCTTGGAACATTCATGGAGGAAGCCGGCAGGCTGCAGCGCGCCGGCGTTGACACGATCACGATTGCGGACTGTCCGATTGCCCAGGCGCGGCTTGACGCCTCAATCCTTGCCTGCAAGGTGAAGCAGGAACTCGACCTGGACGTGATCCCGCACATGACCTGCCGGGACCGCAATATCAATGCGTCCAAGGCGCTGCTGCTCGGCGATCACGCGAACGGCATCCGCAATGTACTCATCATCACCGGGGACCCGATCCCCTCGGCTGCCAGAGACGAGGTGAAGTCGGTGTACCAGTTCAACTCCCGGCAGATGATCGGCTATGTACATTCGCTAAATGCTGTGGATTTCCGGGATGACCCGTTCCAGATCTTCGCGGCGCTGAATATCAACGCTGTGAATTTTGAGCGCGAGCTTGACCGGGCGCGGTGCAAGATGAAGCAGGGGGCCGCCGGATTCCTGACGCAGCCGGCGCTTTCAGACACCGCCGTGGACAATCTCAGGAAAGCCAGAGAGGCTCTGCCGGAGGCGTTCCTGCTCGGCGGACTGATCCCGGTGATCAGCGAGAAAAACGGCCGCTTCATGAACGAGGAGATCAACGGAATCACAGTTCCGGAGGATATGATTGCGGCGTACCGCGGGGCGGACCGCGAAGAGGGCGAAAAATTAGGCCGCAGGTTCACGGATGAACTCTGCGGCCGGATACTGCCGTCCGTTGACGGAATCTACTTGATGACGCCGTTCCACCGGATCACTCTGATGGAGCGGATCGTGGGCGACATACAGGCGATGTTGTGAGACTCAGGCGTTCGCCATGGCCAGCATGGCCTTCCGCAGGATCTTCTCGTTTAACCCGAAGCGGTCCAGCGGCAGGTACTCATCGGGCAGATGTTCGACTTCCGGGTCGCCCGGGAACATGCTGCCGAATGCCAGACAATTGGGGATGGACTTGGCGTATGTGCCGCCGCCGATGCACATCGGGGCGCTCATATCGCCGGTCTCTTCGCGGTAAACGGAAAGGAGCAGCTGTACGAACGGGCTGTCCTCCGGGACGTAAAGCGCCGGCTCCTCCATAAGCGTCTTCCCTCTCCATCCGGCCTTTTCAAAGACAGTCTGCACCTTCGGCTGGCAGTCTTTCTTGTGAAATGTAACCGGATACCGGTAGTTTAATGTCACGCTGATGTGCCCGGCGTCCCCGTCAAGCACGCCCCAGTTGTTGACCAGCCACCCGGAAACGTCGTCGTGCAGATCGACACCAAATCCTTCTCCGTGATATGTCATGCCTATTTTTTCAGACAGGAAGGTGAGTGCATCCTTTGCCTCGCCTTCAAACGGCAGCTTCGCGAGATAATTCACGAGAAGCCCGTTCGCGTTGATCCCTTTTTCCGGCGTGGATCCATGTGCGGATCTGCCTTCGGCCCGGATGCACACCGTCGCACCGGCAGGAACTTCCGGGCTGTCCTTCATGTCTTTCACATACCGGACGCTGATGCGGAGCGCTTCCGGGAAGACAGTTCCTTCCGGCGCAGAAATCCAGGCTTCTGCGGAGGATGGCGTCACGTTGAACGCGGTGCCGCCGTGAATGGAGAGAAGCTTCATGCCTCCGCTCTGGCGCAGGGAGCGCGAGTAGTCTTCCACCAGAATTCCCTTTTCGCCGTTGATGAGAGGATAACATGCGTCCGGCGTGATGCCCATGACCGGGATCTCGCCGCCATTTTTCTTGTAATACGCCATATCTTCACAGCCCGTCTCCTCGTTGACGCCAAAGACGATGCGGATCCGGCGCCTGAGCGCTGTACCCGACTCTTTGATAT
Organism: Lachnospira sp. UBA4285; assembly: GCA_002394965.1. Taxonomy (GTDB): domain Bacteria; phylum Bacillota; class Clostridia; order Lachnospirales; family Lachnospiraceae; genus UBA4285. The sequence continues at coordinate 1,145 of DGVL01000045.1, read as the reverse complement.
CCCGCAGCGCAAACAGAGCTTCGATGACGGGGCCTTTGTCGTCCGCCGTTCCGCGGCCGTACATCTTTCCATCCTTCACAACGCCCTCATAGGGCGGGATACTCCAGCCCTCGCCCTCCGGAACAACGTCCAGATGGCCGAGAACCATGACCATCTCATCTCCGCTGCCGTATTCTGCATACCCGCAGTGGTTGTCCATGTTGACGGTTTTAAAGCCCATTTCGACTGCGATCTTCAAAGCTTCCGCCAGCGCCGCGGCCGGTCCCGGTCCGTACGGCTTTCCGGGCTCTGCCGCCCCCTGCACACTGCGGATCCGGATAAGTCGTCTCAGCGTTTCCACGCGTTCATTCATATCGGTCATGTTTCATTTCCCTTCCGGCATCCGATGAGATGCCATGTTGATCATGAGGATCTCATTAAGGTTCAGAATAAATCGCTGTGTGTTCCTGTTTTGGTCAGATACAATATCAAGTCATCGTCCGATATTTCATAGATCAAAATCCAATCCGGAGTGATGTGACATTCTCTGCATCCTTTATAATTCCCGCCAAGATTATGATCTTTATTCTTTTCTGGTAATGGCTTTCCATCCGCTAACAGCTTAAGCACAACTGTCAATAGAGACAGGTCATATCCCCGCTTCTGGATACGCCTTAAATCTTTTTGAAATTTTGCAGTTGGCCTTATTTTATACATCAAGTAAATCCTTCATCATATCGTCTACAGTATTATAAGTTTTGCCGAGTGTTGGGTCGGCTTTCATCCTCTTCACTTCTTCAATAGCATCTATTGTTTCGGCGTTCGGTGTATCATACTCAATCACATACTGCATATAGCGGATCAAGTTCCCCTTCACGTTCTCATGATTTTTTACAACAATGCTTTTGAAAGCATCATAGGTATTCCTGTCCATCGAAAAAGAGCAGGTTACAGTATCACTCTTGCTCATCTAAAATTTTCCTCCTTCTCTGCGAAATGCCATAAATCAAATTCGCTATGGTTACTTAGTTATATTACTAAGTAATAGTATATTCTAGAGTATTACTACCGTCAAGTATCTAATGTTCAGGTCTGTTCGACTGTGTCAATCACAAGAAGAAGCTGAACATGGTATGGAAAGAAAAAAGCAGCCTGTCTGAACCGGA
>DGVL01000007.1 GCA_002394965.1 Lachnospira sp. UBA4285 | reverse complement strand
TTTTGGTGGGAACCAAAAACGCCGCCGGCTTCTTTCTCCGGCGGCAGTCTCTCTGCAATATGCAGTTTTTTCAGTTCTCAAAGTGATTGTCCCGGCTTCAAGCGAGGATCACTCTGCGGAACGTCTTTTTGCCTTTCTGGACGACAACGCCCTTCTCAAACTTTTCGATCGGGAACGCCGCGGCGATGTCCGTAACTTTTTCGCCATCGACCGTCATACCGCCCTGCTGAATCGTGCGGCGGGCATCCGAGCGGGACGCAACCGATCCGGTCGCGCAAAGAAGCGAGATCGCATCAATGACGCCGTCTTTGAAGCTGTCTTCCGTTACTTTGGACTCCATCATGTTCTCGGAATATCCGCTGCCGGAGAAGAGCGATCTGGCCGCCTCCTGGGCCTTCCCCGCCTCCTCTTTCCCGTGGACCTGACTGGTGAGTTCAAAGGCAAGAATTTCCTTTGCGCGGTTGAGATCCGCTCCCTGCCAGCCTTCCATGTCGTGAATCTGTTCGAGCGGCAGGAATGTGAGCATCTTGAGGCACTTGATGACGTCCGCATCATCGATGTTTCTCCAATACTGATAGAACTCGTACGGCGACGTCTTGTTCGCATCAAGCCACAGGGCACCGCCCGCGGTCTTGCCCATCTTGGTGCCGTCGTGCTTCAGGAGAAGCGTGATCGTCATAGCCGCCGCGTTCTTGCCGAGTTTCTTGCGGATGAGATCCGTCCCTGCGAGCATATTGCTCCACTGATCATCGCCACCGAACTGGAAGTTGCAGCCATAGCGCTGATACAACATCAGGAAGTCATACGCCTGCATCAGCATATAGGAGAACTCGAGGAACGACAGTCCGTTAGCCATGCGGTTCACATAGGCTCTCGCGCGCAGCATGTCGTTGACAGAGAAGAGTGCGCCGTAGTCACGCATGAAATCCAGGAAATTCAGATCGCGCAGCCAGTCGGCATTGTTGGCCAGAATAGCCTTTCCATCACGGAAGTCGATAAAACGGGAAACCTGCTTTTTGATGGCCGCCACGTTGTTGTCGATCGTCTCCACCGTCATCATCTTGCGCATGTCTGTGCGCCCGGACGGATCTCCGATCATAGCCGTGCCGCCGCCCATCAGGGCAATCGGCTTGTTGCCGTTTGACTGGAGACGCTTCATGAGACACAGCGCCATGAAATGGCCGACGTGAAGCGAATCTGCCGTCGGATCAAATCCGATATAAAACACCGCCTTGCCGGTATTTATCAGGTCTTTCACATAATCTTCATCCGTCACCTGCGCAACAAGACCGCGCGCCTTCAGTTCATCATACAGCAGCATCGATTTATCCCTTTTTCAATAGATTACGGTGTCCGATAAGCTGATCCCCGGACACCGTTCGTGTACATTATTCTACCAGTATGTCTGTCATTTTGCAATTGGGCCGATATGCCCACCGGCGCAAGTGCATTGCCGTTTCGGACGGTGGAGCAGCCGGTCACACCGTCACAACCCGCATCATATTCGTGCGGCCTTTGATAAGATTATCATTGGCGATGCCGGCGCTCACGATAACCGTGTCGCCCTCCTCAATCAGGCCCTCCCGCAGGGACGCTTCGATGGCGTGCTCGATCACGAGCTCGGTTGATGTCTCCTGGGATGTGCGGACCGGTTTTACGTTCCAGTAGATCTGCATTCTCCTCAGGACCTGATCATTCGGCGAGCATCCGACAATCAGGGAAGCCGGGCGCAGCTTCGAGATCGTGCGCACGGTATAGCCGGTCATAGACGGGCAGATAATCGCCTTGGCATGAAGATTCTTTGCTGTCTCCACAACGGCAGAGCACACGGCGCTGGCGATTCCTCGCTTGGAATGGGCCTTGAGCATCTCTTCCGATTCGTCCGGCAGATACTTTTCCGTCGTGGATGCGATTTTGGACATCATCTTCAGCGCCTGCAGCGGATACTTTCCGTTGGCGGTCTCACCGGAGAGCATGATGCAGTCCGATCCCTGATAGATCGCATTGGCCACATCGGTCACTTCCGCGCGGGTCGGGCGCGGATTGCGGATCATGGAATCGAGCATCTGCGTCGCCGTGATGACCGTCTTGTATGCGTTGTTGCAGCGGGATATGAGCTCCTTCTGGATATGCGGCACATCCTCGCTCGGGATTTCCACCCCCATGTCTCCGCGCGCAACCATGACGCCGTCGGCTGTGCGGATAATCTCGTCCATGTTGCGGATTCCCTCGGAATTCTCAATCTTGGCGATGACCGGCATATCCGCATTGTGAGACCACAGAAGATCTTTTATCTCGCGGATGCAGGCTGCGTTGCGCACGAATGACGCCGCAATGTAATCAAACCCCTGGTCGATGCCAAACAGAATATCTTCCTTATCTTTATCTGTGATATTGGGAAGGCGGACCGACACGTTCGGTACATTGATGCCTTTGCGGGAGCCGAGCATACCGCCGTTTTCAACCTCGCAGAGAATCTCCCCCGGTTGGTTTACCTTCAGCACCTTCAGCTCAATAAGGCCATCATCAATGAGAATCGTGTCACCGATGGAGACATCCTGCGGGAGTCCGGAATACGTGATCGACGTGTGATTCTCGTCCGTCATCCCGGCATCATCAGTCGTCAGGGTGAATTTCTGTCCTTCCTTCAGCTCAACCTTTCCGTCGCCCGGCACGACGCCCGTCCGGATCTCCGGCCCCTTCGTGTCAAGAAGCGTTGCAATCGGGATGCCCAGCTCTTCTCTGACACTGCGGACCAGCTCGAGCCGGTGCGCGTGTTCCTTGTGATCCCCGTGGGAAAAATTGAAACGGGCGATATCCATGCCGTTTAATGCCATCTGCTTGAGCAGTTCGCGGTCATTGGTATTCGGTCCCATCGTGCAGATAATCTTCGTCTTCTTTATCATATTCGCGCCTGTCCTCCATTAGTCTCTTTCATCACTATACCAAATCACCGCGGCATTTGCCATTGCGCTTTTTCTGATCAGAGTGCTTCCGGACCTTTTCCCGCCTTCAAATCCGCCTCTGTGACGTGGCGGTGATTCCGGATGTGATCCTCGCAGAACTCAAAGCTTCCGGCGCATTTCGAACAAAACCGGAATTCAAGATCCGGGTACTCAGCGTCGGTGCGGCCGCAAATGGCGCAGCGATGCCGGAAGGGGGCAGCGCCTCTGCCCACCGGGGATAGCGGCGGAATCCCACCATCTCCGCGCTTTCTTTTCTTCTTCTGTGCATCAAAGGAAATCACATCTGCCTTCGACCCACGCATTGCCGCCCGGAACTGTCTCTGCGTCGGATTCGGGCGTCTGCGCTTATACTGGACAGCCAGATAGATGAAGAAATTGGCCAGTCCGATGACAGCTGCCGCAGCAGCCCCCGGTGCAGCTGCTACTCCCAGCATCGCAAGTCCGCTGACAAGGCCTGCCGGAAGTGCAATAAAGGCAGAGAGAATACCAAAAACGACCGTCAGCACAATGACAGCACCATCGATCCAGGCAAGCCAGATCATCTTCACAGGAAGAATAAAAAAGAGCAGGATCTGCGTATCCGGCGCCTCCACGGCGAATGCGAGAAACAGCGACATATTGATGTACGATGTCGATAAGATCAGGTTGTTACGGGTCAGCAGATATATGATGAGCGCCGCCGCGATCTGGATCAGAACCCCTCCGAAGTAGTACTCGTTGAACTTCACCGTTCCCCAGAAACTCTCCAGGGCATTGCCGATCATCAGATAAAAATACAGAATGAAGATCAGGAAAATCAGATTGCCGGAGGCCGGCGGAATGAGCAGGAAGGTTACAATCCTCCATATCTGTCCCCGGAATATAAGCGCCGGATTCAGCGTGAGCCATCCTTCCAACCCGAACACAGACAGCAACGATCCGATGGCGTATCCGGCTACAATCCAGCGCATAAGTCCGCTTATCGCGAAGCGCTCCAGTCCCCTCTTCTTATGGCCCCAACCCGAAGATGTCATACACATTTCTTCCTTTCTGCCCCGTCACTCTGATTAAAAATTATAAAACGGCCCCACTGCGCCGTCAATCCTGGTAATCGTCCGCCTATGAGGAGCCTCTTATATGTGTGAGGCGGGACAATGCGTAAATGTTGTCTAATTGCAAAGATCCGGAAGAATTCTTATAATATAGCAGATTTTAAAAGAATAAGGTCTGCAGGATATTTCTCCCTGCATCAGGGTAATTCATGGAAACAACAGCAAAGAATTCAGCAGCAGAAAGCAAGTACAGAGTCGGTATCGATATCGGTTCCACGACCGTGAAGATTGCCGTTCTGGATTACAGTACGAACAGGATTTTATTTTCGGATTATCAGAGACATTTTGCCAATATTCAGGAGACGCTTCAGCATCTGCTGGAAGAATCAGTGGAGAAGCTCGGGCCGTACGAGATGTATCCGGTCATCACCGGGTCCGGCGGACTCACACTTGCAAAGCATCTGGGCGTTCCGTTCTTCCAGGAGGTTGTCGCGGTAGCGACATCTCTTAAAGACTACGCGCCGCAGTGCGACGTGGCGATTGAACTCGGCGGCGAGGACGCCAAGATCATCTACTTCACCAACGGAATCGACCAGCGCATGAACGGCATCTGTGCGGGCGGAACCGGTTCTTTCATCGACCAGATGGCCACGCTGCTGCAGACCGACGCAGCGGGGCTCAATGCGTACGCAAAAAATTACAAGTCAATCTACCCGATCGCAGCACGGTGCGGCGTGTTCGCCAAGTCAGACATTCAGCCGCTCATCAATGAAGGCGCCACGAAGGAAGACCTCGCTGCCTCCATCTTCCAGGCTGTCGTGGAACAGACTATCTCCGGCCTGGCATGTGGCAAGCCGATCCGTGGAAATGTGGCATTTCTGGGCGGTCCGCTCCATTTCCTCCCAGAACTGCGGAACGCCTTCATCCGCACGCTCTCTCTCAAGCCGGATCAGATCATCGCACCGGAAAACTCCCATCTGTTCGCTGCCATCGGTTCGGCGATGAACTTTCACGAAAACGTGCACTACCCGGTCGAACAGATGATCACGCGCCTCAAAGGCAAGGTCAAGCTGGAATTCGAAGTGCAGCGTATGGAGCCGCTTTTTGCCGATGCGGCAGCGTATGAGCAGTTTCAGACCCGCCACGCGAAGGCGCAGGTCGTAAAGGGCGACCTTGCCACATACCACGGCAGATGTTACTTAGGTATTGACGCCGGTTCCACGACCACCAAGCTGGCGGTCGTCGGCGAAGACGGAAAGCTTCTGTATTCTTTCTATTCCAACAACAACGGCTCACCGATCGCGACAGCCATCCGTTCCCTGAAGGAGATATATGCCATAAAGCCGGCGGACGCCACGATCGCCTGTGCATGCTCCACAGGGTACGGCGAGGCGCTTCTGAAATCCGCCCTGATGCTCGATGAAGGCGAGGTTGAGACGGTGGCCCATTATTACGCGGCCGCCTTCTTCCAGCCTGACGTCGACTGCATCATCGACATCGGCGGCCAGGATATGAAGTGCATCAAGATCCGCGACAAGAGCGTTGACTCCGTGATGCTCAACGAGGCCTGCTCTTCCGGATGCGGATCTTTCATCGAGACATTCGCAAAATCTTTGAATCTGGATGTCCGGGACTTCGCAAAGGAAGCGCTGTTCGCGAAGCACCCGATCGACCTCGGGACACGCTGCACTGTTTTCATGAACTCCAAGGTCAAGCAGGCGCAGAAAGAAGGCGCGGGAGTTCCGGACATCTCCGCCGGACTTGCCTATTCGGTCATCAAGAATGCGCTGTACAAGGTCATCAAGATCTCTGATCCCAAGGAACTCGGCTCCCACATCGTCGTACAAGGCGGCACGTTCTACAACGACGCGGTTCTGCGCGCATTTGAAAAAATCACGAACACCGACGTCATCCGGCCGGACATTGCCGGAATCATGGGTGCCTTCGGTGCGGGGCTCATCGCCAGAGAGCGCTGTGTTTCCGGGAAGAAATCCTCGATGCTCTCCATCGAGCAGATCAACGCTCTCACATATACGACAAAGCTCGCCCGCTGCCACGGCTGCACCAACAGCTGTCATCTGACCATCAACCGCTTCTCCGGCGGCCGTCAGTTCATCACGGGCAACCGCTGCGAGAGAGGCCTTGGCATCGCCAGGAAGAAGGAGCATCTGCCGAATCTGTTCGAGTACAAGCTGCACCGGCTGTTTGACTATGTGCCGCTTGATGAGAGCAAGGCTCCCCGCGGAACGGTCGGCATTCCGAGAGCACTGAACATGTACGAGAACTATCCGTTCT
>DGVL01000179.1 GCA_002394965.1 Lachnospira sp. UBA4285 | reverse complement strand
GAGGCATTTAATCTCTGACGCGGGTTTGTATCCCATGTCAGAGGTAGGTTTCTTTTGCGCATTCATCTCACGACTAAAGTCACGAGAATTCTGCGTCAGAGATTAAAAAGGCTGCCGCCGTGAGGCGACAGCCGCAATGTTCGGGACTTCTATTAATGTGTTCTGTAATAATTGATCAGGCATCCGTCACAGATGATCTCGCGCTCATCGTCCGTTAGATCCCCGAGGGTCATCGTGAACGAAACAAGTTTCCCGTCTTTCACGACGTAAGCCCTGATCGCGTCCTCTTTTTCGCGGACCGCGCGCAGTATGCCCGGAATGAAGATGTAATCTCCGTTCGCAAAGGGAAGATCGCCGTCGATGAGAAGCGGCAGCATGCCCCAGTTGATGAGGTTGCTTCTGTAGCGCTTGGTCGCGTACTCATTTGCAATATTGGCCCATCCGCCCAGAACCTTCTGGCAGGAGGCTGCCTGCTCACGGGCAGATCCGTCGCCCGGCTTGACAGCGAAGATCGTGGAGCCGATACCCGTATCTGCAAATGTGATCTGCGGGAACTCAGTGCGTACCGTCTCGATCACGCTCCGGGCTTCCGGCAAAGCGGCGAACACGGTCTCATCGGCGGCCGACTCCTCGCGGGCATTCTCTCCCTTCTGCACGAGGGTGGCCCTGCCGACATAGGCGGGATCCTTTCTCGACAGCGCGAAGCTTGCCAGCTTCAGAGGATTCGAACGATACGAGGATGTCTCGCCGGACGGGATCAGTTCATCGGTCGTCGTGACCGGATCATGGATCTCGCTCACGACCTTGAGAAGAAGATTCTCTGTCAGTGCAGGCATCTTCGGCCAGTCCTTGATATTCGGTCCGAACTGGAGCTCCGCGCTCTCATCGGCGACGCCGTGACTGTCGAATACGCGGTTTGCGTAGATCCTGCCGTCAAAGAAATACCTCGGGTTCGTATAGCCGCCTGTGTAATACTCAGCGGATGTGAGAGCGCCCTTGTTGGCCGCGGTCGCGGCTATTGAGCGGGCATCCATAAGGGCGACAGAAGAAATCTGGCCTTCCTGGACCTTGGAACCCTCGCGGTTCGGGAAGTTCCTCGTGGAGTGACGGATCGAGAAGGCGTTGTTGGCAGGTGTGTCGCCTGCGCCGAAGCACGGTCCGCAGAAGGCCGGCTTGACGACCGCGCCGGTCTCAAGCAGGGTCGCGAACACGCCGTTCTTGACCAGTTCCATGTAGATCGGCTGGGATGCCGGATATACATTCAGCGTGAACCTGTCATTGCCGATGCTCCTGCCGCGCAGTATGTCGGCCGCGTCGCAGATATTCTCAAATCCGCCGCCCGCGCAGCCGGCGATGATTCCCTGATCCACCATCAGCTTCCCGTTCTTCAGTTTACTCATAAGGTCGACGTCTACCTTATCGCCGAAGGAAATCTTTGCGCGCTCTTCGGTCTCATGGAGGATATCCGCTGTATTTGCAAGCACGTCATCGATCGTGTAGACACAGCTCGGATGATACGGCATGGCGATCATCGGCTTGATACTGCCAAGATCGATCTCCATCACAGAGTCATAGTAGGCGACCGTCGCAGGCGCAAGGCTCTTGAAATCGCCCGCGCGGCCGTGGATTTCGTAGTACTCGCGAGTCCTTTCGTCTGTCTGCCAGATGGAAGAAAGACATGTTGTCTCCGTAGTCATGACATCGACTCCGATCCTGAAATCCATGGAAAGGTTAGCCACGCCGGGTCCGACGAACTCCATGACCTTATTCTTGACAAAGCCGTTTTTGAATACGGCGCCGATAATAGCCAGCGCGACGTCCTGCGGACCCACACCGGGACGCACTTCCCCGGTGAGGAAAACTGCCACGATTTCCGGCATCTTAATATCATATGTTCTGCCGAGCAGCTGCTTTACCAGTTCAGGGCCACCCTCACCCATCGCCATAGTGCCCAGGGCACCGTAGCGTGTGTGGCTGTCGCTGCCCAGGATCATGCGTCCGCCGCCGGACAGCATCTCGCGGGCGTACTGATGGATGACGGCCTGCATCGGGGGCACATAGACACCGCCGTACTTCTGGGCTGCTGTGAGACCGAAAACATGATCGTCCTCATTTATCGTACCGCCGACCGCGCACAGCGAATTGTGGCAGTTCGTCAGTACATAGGGGATCGGGAACTTCTGAAGTCCCGACGCGCGTGCTGTCTGAATGATGCCCACGTACGTGATATCGTGGGATGTCAGCGCGTCGAACTTGATTTCAAGCCGCTCCATATTTCCGGAAGTATTGTGCTGCTTCAGAATACCGTAAGCGATCGTCCCCTCTTTCGCGGCTTTCTGGTTACCGTTATATGTGTCTCTGATCTCCGTGCCGTGGAACAGATACGCGCCGCCTTCGTGCAATTTAATCATGCTGGTCTTCCTCCTTGCGAAAACTCAATTACTGCTTTTATTTTTTTTACCGTCGTAGATGCCGCCGCCTTCGCCGTTCCGGCTGTCGAGTTCGCGCAGATACTCGGCGACCATGGAGGCGATGCGGAATGTCATGGCATCGTCAAAAGTCCTTATATCAAGACCCGTCAGCTG
>DGVL01000102.1 GCA_002394965.1 Lachnospira sp. UBA4285 | reverse complement strand
AACCAGCTCGTAGAAGTCTCTCTCGTAGGCCAGCCGCTGCACCATGTTCACATCGAACATATTCGTAAGGCCGGTGTCCCGGATGGCGAGGATCTGCTCCTTTACCTTTTCATCCATGTCAGTCCACCACCTTTCGCACAAGGTCGATGCCGTAGATGACATTCAATCCGGAGCCGTTGTCCCAGTCCACCAGCAGGGAGCCGGTATCGTCAATCCCGGTGACGGTTCCCTTGGTGCCAATGGGAGGTGCCTGCACATCGTCCATCTGGAGAAGCTCCACGCGTGTGCCTGCCGGGTAGCGGGAGCGGAGTGCTGTAAGCTCGTCTTTTGTGATCATTCGCATGCTGCCACCTCCTTTTCCGGAGCGCCGTTCTTCCAGCTGGAATTGCCGGAGAGGTTCTTTAAGAGAATCTTGCGTTCTGCCTTGTACTCGTTTCCGATGAAGCCCAGCCGCAGGAGGAAGCAGCGGAATGCGTACTTCTCATTGTCGACTTCCTTTTCCGTGGCGCTGATGCGCTTCAAATCCCGGCTCATCTTGCCAAGGGCTGCAATGAAGTGGGTGTAGGCCTTGACCGCTTCCGGCTCCGGCATTTCCGGGAACCAAGGGAAGCTGACCGTGTCCTCCGTGACCTCGATGCCAAGGTCGTCAATGCCGAGCGCCTTCTTGATGAGGCTTTCCTTGGCGGTGAGGAGGTTGGTGAGGTTTCCGACCGCCACCTTGTCGAGCGGGAGGCTGACCGTAAGGCCGGTAGCTTCGTCGTCGTTTTCTGCGGTGATTTCTTCGTCGATGCTTTCGACCTCCTCGGCATCTTCCGGTGTGAAGCCATCCGCGAGAAGGCTCTCGATGATGCGCGTGAGCTTGTCTGCGTCTTCGCAGGTGACGCCGCCTTCCTTATCGACGGTGATGTCGCCGATCTCGTAGGCGCAGGTTGGCATGCGCATGTAGGCTGCCTTGTCGCCGGTGAGGTTTTCGATGGCCGTGACTAATGCTTTTCTGTCGTTTCCGGTTACGTTGTAATTTGCTTTCATGAGTGTGTTCCTCCTTTGTGAAATTGGGTTTTTCGCTGTGCTGTGCCTTTCGGCATGTATATACATCACTCTGAAAGCCTTATTTATCAAGCGATTTCCGACATTTTTCGAGGTAGAAAACCGTCAAATAATCCGGGCAGAAATTGTGTATTATACACCCGCCGTCGGAGAGGTTTCGACTTCCTTTGCCAGAGCGGAATAGAAGAGCTTTTCGCCGTTCCTTATTACATACACATTTTCCTCATCGCCGGTATCCTCCACGTAGCGCCGGAGGATGACAGAGGCGTATTTCGGATCAAGCTCCATCATGTAGCAGACGCGGTTCAGCTGCTCGCAGGCCATCAATGTGGAGCCGGAGCCGCCGAAGGTATCAATTACCACAGCATTCTCCTGAGAGGAGTTCTGGATCGGATAGCCCAGAAGGTCAAGCGGCTTACTGGTCGGGTGATCCTTATTGCGCTTTGGCTTGTCGTAATTCCAGATGGTCGTCTGCTTGCGGTCGGAATACCACGGGTGCTTGCCGTTTTGCAAAAATCCGTAGAGCACCGGCTCATGCTGCCACTGATAATCGGAGCGACCGAGCACGAGGGAGTTCTTCACCCAGATACACACACCGGCAAGGTGGAAGCCTGCGTCAATGAATGCCTTCCTGAAGGTGAGCCCTTCGGTATCAGCGTGGAAGCAGTAGGCGGCTCCGCCTTTTTCGAGGTGGTCGGCCATGTTCTTAAACGCGGCCAGCAGGAATTTATAAAACTCCTCGCCCTTTAAGCTGTCGTTCTGGATCGTAAGACCGTCCGAGGCTTTGAAGGAAACGCCGTATGGCGGATCTGTCAGGACAAGGTTTGCTTTCTTGCCGTCCATGAGCTTTTCCACGTCCTCCGGAGAGGTGGCGTCGCCGCACATCACTCTATGCCTGCCGACTGTCCAGATGTCGCCGGGCTCCACAAAGGAAGCCTTCTCCAAAGCAGCAGTCAGGTCAAAGTCGTCATCGGCGATGTCTTTTTCATTTCCGGTGCCGAGCAGCTTATCCAGCTCACCGGCATCGAAGCCGAGGAGGGATAGGTCAAAGGACTGATCCTGCAGGTCGGACAATTCGACTGACAGCATTTCCTCATCCCAGCCTGCGTTAAGCGCCAGCTGATTGTCCGCAAGGATATACGCACGCTTTTGTGCTTCCGTCAGGTTCTCTGCAAAGACGCAGGGCACGGTTTCGTAGCCTTCCTCGCGGGCAGCTGTCACGCGACCGTGGCCGACGAGAATGTTGTAGTCAGCGTCAATGACCGCAGGGCTCACAAAGCCGAACTCCCTGAGAGAAGCGCGGAGCTGTGCAATCTGTTCCTTACTATGCGTCCGGGCATTCCGGGCATAGGGCACCAGCTTGTCGATAGGTACCTGTTCCAATTTCTGTGTGTTCATTTACATATTCCTCCTGCTTCGAAGCAGCTGTTCCATCACGCTGTCCTGCGGGCTGCCTTCAAAGGGCTCGGTGCAGTTCTGCTTCACAATGTCGTAAATTTCATACCAGAGCAGGTTGGCCTGCTTCTGAAAGTTCATCAAAAGCTGCGTAAAAGGGCTCGCAATCGCAGCGCCAGTGGTCGGGTGTTTTCCGAGCATGCCGTATTTGCTGACAGCCTCGGAGCACTGGATGTACCGGGCAAAGGCCTCTGAGTAGCTTTCGAGCAGGCGCTTGTTTACCAGACGCTCGCAGCCGCGCTCTTTAAGCCACAGCCATGTTTCCTTGTAGATTTCATCTGCGCCGAGCGGCTTTCCGTCCTTCTGTTGGGCGGAGAGGTAGTCGTCCGGGTCTGGCATATCCATGCCTTCCAGCTCCACGCCGTCACCGATGTCATCAACATCGAAGTCGGTCAGGTCATCTGTGAAGTCCGGCAGCTCCATGCGCTTTGCAGGTGCGCCTTTCATGATTTTGTCGGCGAGGGCGTCCGGCTTTGAGCCAGCTTTGACACGCCGCCCGCCGCGATAGGTTCCGTCTTTCGCCATGTCTATCACTTCCATTTCTGCGGTGCAGGGTTTAATACCCTGTTTGAATTGCAATTTTTGCGTAAAAGACCCCGCGCCGTTTTCCGGGGA
>DGVL01000085.1 GCA_002394965.1 Lachnospira sp. UBA4285 | reverse complement strand
GGTTTTTTTGGTGGGAACCAAAAAAGCAGCCTGTCTGAACCGGACAGGCTGCTTTTCCTGAAAGGGGCGGAAAACGGAATCTCCGTATCACCCCAGTTTCCAGATCTCCTCGTTGTACTGGCGGATGGTGCGGTCTGAACTGAAGGCGCCGGACCTGGCGGTGTTGACGAGCATCTTCTTCGCCCACGCGGTGCGGTTCTCGTAGTCCGCGAAGCACTGATCCTTGACGCGGATGTAATCCTTCAGATCGATCAGAGCCATGAACCAGTCCTTGTTGATCATGTCGTCTTTCAGGCGGTTCAGTCTCACCGGATCGCCGATGGCCATGGTCTTCGGGCCGGTGATGAAGTCGACGGCCTCGCGGATCACCGGATCTTTCTCATAGTAATCGCGGGCCCTGTAGTCCGCATTTCTGTAGTGCGCTATGACCGTGTCTGCGTCAATACCGAAGCTGTACAGATTGTCGTCGCCGACGAGCTGACGGATCTCGACGTTCGCGCCGTCGTTGGTTCCGAGGGTGATGGCGCCATTGGCCATGAACTTCATGTTGGACGTGCCGGAGGCTTCCTTGGAGGCAAGGGAGATCTGCTCGGACACCTCGCCGGCCGGGATGAGCTTCTCCGCGTAGGTCACGTTGTAGTTCGTGACGAAGACAAGGCGCATATACGGGTTTACATCCGGGTCGCTGTTGATGATGGTCTGCAGCAGGAGCAGCAGATGGATGATGTCCTGCGCGATGATGTAGGCGGGGGCTGCCTTGGCGCCAAAGATGAAGTTCAGCGGGCGTACAGGCTTCCTGCCGGCTTTGATCTCCAGGTACTTGTGGATGATGTACAGCGCGTTCATCTGCTGGCGCTTGTACTCGTGGAGGCGCTTCACCTGGATGTCAAATATACCGTCTGTCTGCAGCTGAACGCCTTCCTTCTCGCGGATGATGGCGGCGAGTTCCTTCTTGTTCTTCGCCTTGATCGCGAGGAGCCGGTCAAGCACATCGCTGTCGTCTGCAAATGCCAGAAGCTTCTCCAGTTCCTGCGCGTCCTTGTGCCAGGCTGTGCCGACCTTTTCGTCAAGCAGCGCACTGAGGCGCGGGTTGCATTCCATCAGCCAGCGGCGGAAGGTGATGCCGTTGGTCTTGTTGTTGAACTTGTCCGGATAGAGCCGGTAGAAGTTGGCAAGCTCGGTCTCCTCCAGGATCTGCGTGTGGATCCTGGCCACGCCGTTGACAGAAAAGCCGTAGTGCAGGTCGATGTGTGCCATGTGCACGGTGTCGCCGGAGTCGATGATGGCGGTGGACAGATCGTCGGTTTTCCTGCGCGCGCGGTCGTCCAGGATCTCGATGATCGGGACGAGCTGGGGCACGATTTCCTTCAGATATGCGAGAGGCCACTTCTCCAGCGCCTCGGCCAGGATTGTGTGGTTGGTGTAGGCGCAGATCCCTGACACGACGTTCACGGCGGCGTCAAAGGAGAGACCTTCGAGCGTGAGCTGGCGGATCAATTCCGGAATCAGCATGGTCGGATGGGTATCGTTGATCTGGGCTACGGCGTACTTGTCGAGCTGATCCAGACGGACGCCTTTTTCCTTAGCTTCGTCGATTATAAGATGCGCGGCATTGGCGGAGAGGAAATATTCCTGATAGATCCGCAGCTTCCTCCCGGCGTCATCAGAATCATCCGGGTACAGGAACAGGGTCAGATTTTTATCGATGGCTGTCTTGTCAAAGTCAATGCCGTTTTGAACAATACTGTCATCCACCGTGTCAAGATCAAAGAGATGAAGACGATTGGTCCGGCCTTCATACCCGGTCACATAGATATCGTACAGATGCGAGTGATAGGTTCTGCCGGCCATCTGGATGTCATACCCCTTCTTTCGGTCAACTTCCCAGGACTCGTCTGTGATCCAGCGGTCCGGTGACACATTCTGTATATGACCTTTCAGGTCCTGATGGAACAGGCCGAAGTGATAGTTGAGTCCCACGCCGTCCCCGTTCAGGCCGAGTGTGGCGATCGAATCCAGAAAGCAGGCTGCCAGACGCCCGAGGCCGCCGTTGCCAAGACTCGGCTCCATCTCCAGCTCCTCGATTTTCGCGAGGCTCTTTCCGTTTTCGGCAAGCAGCTCCTTCACTTCCCGGTACATCCCGAGGTTGATCAGGTTGTTGCCGAGCAGCTTTCCGATCAGGAACTCGGCGGAGACATAGTAGAGCTTGCGGCCGGTGTCCGGGAGCACGTGTTTTGCGGCCTCTTCCTGCGTGATCTGCAGGAGCGCGCGGTAGATCTGGCTGTCAGATGCCTGGTCTATGCTGCAGCCGAGGCGCTCTGACAATTCATTTTTCAGTTCACTCATGGTATTCACCTCTTGTACGGATTTTACGGATTTGCACCGGCAGTTTCTTCTGCGGTTTTCCTGTCTGATGTCATTCTAGCAGAACGTATGCGCGGATTCTTGTACAATCCTACCCAAAAATGATACTATACTGACATATGGACGGACTTCAGTACTACGGTTACAAGGAAGAGAAAAACCACACGAGGGAAGCGTTTCCGTACAACGTGTACCCCTGCACGATCCCGCTGGATTTCCCGGATGTTCCGCTGCACTGGCACGATGAGCTGGAGATCATCGCCGTGAAGAGAGGCGGAGGAGAGATAAGTGTGGACCTGGTGAAGCGGCAGGTGATGGCTGGTGATATTGTGCTGATTCTGCCAGGACAGCTTCACGCGATCACATGCGGGGGAGAGGGGAATGCACGGGAAAGACTGCGCCGGATGGAGTACGAGAACATCATCTTCAGGCGCTGCCTTCTCGCCGGCCCGGGGACACCTGAAGAGATCAGTCGGGCACTCTCGCCGTTCCTGTTTCCGGATGAGTCGGGGGCGGGGAGAAGGCGGATTCCGACGTTCGTCACGGGGGATCTGCCGGTGAGGCAGAAGATGTTTTCACTCATCGAGGAGACCGATGTGCTCTGCGACAGGCGGCCGGCAGGCTGGCAGCTCATGGTGCAGGCGAATCTGCTGCGCTTTTTTTATCTGCTGCTGCAGAACCTGCCGGACGAGTCGGAAGAGGAGGAGACACTTCCGGCAGGCAGTCTTCTGCGGCTGCGGAAGGTGACGGAGTACGCCGGGAGTCATCTGACAGAGAAGATATCCATAGCGCAGATGGCAGAGCTCACCGGATTTTCCCAGACGCATTTCATCCGCTTCTTCCGCCGGTGCACAGGTCTTCACTTCACAGAGTGGATGAACCGCTACCGGCTCTCGATGGCGGCAAGACTTCTGCTGATATCCGATGCGCCGGTCACGGAAGTGGCCGCACAGACGGGCTTTGGGAATCTGTCGTATTTCAACCGGACGTTTCGCGCGAGGTACGGCATGACGCCCCGGGATTACCGCCGGTGCAACCGGTGAAGCTGCCTTGCGCTTAAAGTTTTACGGATATCTTACGCGGCTATGTCTTTTAAATCGGGAATTTTCTACTTATAATACATCCTGTGCGGCCCGGAAGCGCCGGGGAGGCAGCCAGCCTCCCCGGATCTGCGGCCTGCGGGGAATACGGAGGGATGGAAAAGTGAAAAAAGAGCTGATCCGGCTTGACCACGTGTCAAAAAGTTATGACGGTCAGATGATCCTGGATGACCTGAGTCTCGTCATCCATGAAAATGAATTCGTCACGCTGCTGGGGCCATCGGGCTGCGGCAAGACGACCACGCTGCGCATCATCGGCGGTTTTGAGAAGCCGGACAGCGGAAAGGTGATCTTTGACGGCGAGGATATCACGGATCTCGCGCCGAACAAGCGCCAGCTGAACACCGTGTTCCAGAAGTACGCGCTTTTCACGCACATGGATGTCGCGGACAACATCGCGTTCGGCCTCAAGATAAAGAACAAACCCCAGAGCTATATCGACGACAAGATCCGCTACGCGCTGAAGCTGGTGAACCTGGAAGGTTTTGAAAACCGGATGCCGGAGTCGCTTTCCGGCGGTCAGCAGCAGCGGATCGCCATCGCGCGCGCCATCGTGAACGAACCGAAGGTGCTGCTGCTGGACGAGCCGCTGGGCGCGCTGGATCTGAAGATGCGCCAGGATATGCAGTACGAGCTCATCCGCCTGAAGAATGAACTCGGCATCACCTTCATCTACGTCACGCATGATCAGGAAGAGGCGCTGACTATGTCGGATCACATCATCGTCATGAACCAGGGCTACATTCAGCAGGAGGGCAGCCCCGAGGACATCTACAACGAACCGGAGAATGCCTTCGTGGCCGACTTCATCGGCGACAGCAACCTGATGCGGGCTACATTTCTCAGGGATGGGATGGTGCGGATCCTGGACACGGACTTCCCGTGCGTGGACAAGGGGTTCGGCGACATGAAACCGGTCGACGTCGTGATCCGGCCGGAAGACGTGGAGCTCGTGCCGCGCGGAGAAGGACAGATGCCCGGCACGGTGAGCCATGTGATCTTCAAGGGCGTGCACTATGAGCTGGAGGTTATGGCCGGCGGATTCGAGTGGCTTGTGCACACGACGAAGTATTTTGAAGTGGGGACAGAAGTGGACATCCGGGTCGACCCGTTCAACATTCAGGTGATGAACCGGCCGGCATCCGAGGACGAGGAGGCGATCTCGCCGGAAGACGAGCCGTCTGCCATTCAGGCGTAAGAGGAGGCAAAACGGTTGGAAAAGTCAAGAAAGGCAATCGTCCTGCAGTCCTCTCCGTATCTGGTGTGGTCGATCCTCTTTATCATCGTGCCGCTCTTCATGGTCCTGTATTACGGCCTGACGGACGCGGAGGGGAATTTCACGCTCGCCAACATCGCCGCGATCGCGCAGCCGGAGCAGGCGAAGGCCTTCGGTCTGGCACTTGCCCTGGCGCTGGCGGCGACAGCCATATGTTTTCTGCTCGCGTATCCGCTGGCGATGATTCTGGCCAGGGGCAGAGCAGGAGAGCGAGGGCTTGTCACGACGCTCTTTCTGCTCCCGATGTGGATGAACTTTCTGCTGCGGACCTTCGCGTGGATGACCATTCTGGAGGACGGCGGCGTGTTAAACGGAATCCTCACGTCTCTTGGGCTGCCGGCGGCCCATATCATCAATACGTCCGGCGCGATCATCATCGGCATGGTGTACAACTTTCTGCCGTTCATGATCCTGCCGCTCTACAATGCACTGGCGTCGATTGACGAGAATGTCATCAACGCCGCGAGAGACCTCGGAGCCACGGCCGCACAGACATTCTTCCGTGTGATTCTGCCGCTCTCAGTGCCCGGCATTCTCTCCGGCATCACGATGGTGTTCATCCCGTCTCTGACGACATTCGCCATCTCGACGCTTCTGGGAGGGTCAAAGATCCTGCTGATCGGTAACATCATCGAGCAGGAATTCACCCTGTCCTATGACTGGAATCTGGGCAGCGGCCTGTCGCTGGTCCTGATGGTCTTCGTCATCATCAACATCGTTATCTCCGGCATCACGGACAGAAAGGAGGAGGCGCACAGATGAGAAGGACCCTCGAGAGGATCTACATGGCGCTGATCCTCATCTTCATGTATCTGCCGATCGCCGTGATGATCGTGCTTTCCTTTAACAGCAGCAAGTCGCGCACGGTCTGGGGAGGCTTCACTTTCCAGTGGTACATCAGCCTGTTCAAGGACGCGACGATTCTGAACGCGCTGGCCAACACGCTGCTGATCGCCCTGATCTCCACGCTTGCAGCGACCTTCATCGGAACGTTGACATGTGTGGCCATGTACCGTATGCGCCGGCCGGGTCGCGCCTTCTTCACCGGTGTATCCAATATCCCGATGATCAATGCCGACATCGTGACCGGCATATCGCTGATGCTGCTGTTTCGGGCGCTGCACTTTGACCAGGGATTTGCAACGGTCCTGCTGGCACACATCACATTCAACATCCCGTACGTCCTGCTGAATGTCTGGCCGAAGATGAAATCCCTCTCTCCTTCGACTTACGAGGCCGCCCTGGATCTTGGCGCTTCGCCTTTCCTGGCGTTCCGCAAAGCGGTGCTGCCGGAGCTCGCGCCGTCCATCGTGGCGGGCGCTCTCATGGCATTCACCATGTCGATCGACGACTTCATCATCACGTACTTCACGAAGGGTGCAGGATTTGACACACTTTCGACGATGATCTACGCGCAGGTGAAGCGCGGTGTGCACCCGCAGATCTACGCGCTGTCCACACTTCTTTTCGCGGCGGTCGTGACGGTGCTGATTCTGTCCGGAAGAGTCCGGAAAAGAAGCGGCGCGCCGGGGAAAAAGGCAGACTATCAGAAGCGCCGCGTGAAGAACCGGATCCTGGCCTGCACCGCGGCCGCGGCCGCCGGTGCGATCGTTGTTCTCGGCCTGCTGTACGGAGGCGTGTTCTCGGACGCCGGCAACAAGGTCTACGTGTACAACGCCGGCGATTACATCGATCCGTCGGTGATCACGCAGTTCGAGGAGGAGACGGGCATAGAGGTCGTCTATGACGAATTTGACTCCAACGAACTGATGTACGCGAAGCTCGCGCAGGATGACTCGGCGTACGATGTCATCTGTCCGTCGGATTACATGATAAGCCGCCTGATTCAGGAGGATCTGATTCAGCCGCTGGACTTTGACGCGATGCCGGATGCCACGCAGTACATCGGCAGCCAGTACTACAAGTCGGCGCAGGCTTTTGACCCGGGCAACCGCTACGCCGTCCCCTACTGCTGGGGGACGGTGGGGATCCTCTACAACACAAAGATGGTTGATGAACCGGTTACAAGCTGGGATATCCTCTGGGATCCGAAGTACAGCGGCCAGATTCTGATGCAGGATTCCATCCGCGACTGCCTGATGGTGGCACTTAAAAAAGACGGGTTTTCCGCCAACTCGACCGACGAGGCACAGGTCGCGCAGGCCGCGCAGGATCTGATCGATCAGCGGCCGCTTGTTCAGGCCTACGTCATCGACCAGGCCCGCGACAAGATGATTGGCAATGAAGCGGCGATGGCGGTCATCTACTCCGGCGAAGCGATCTACTGCGCCAGAGAAAACCCGGACCTGGCTTATGTGGTTCCGGATGAGGGCTCGAATGTCTGGATCGATGCGTGGTGCGTCACAAAAGACGCCAAAAACGCGCAGAACGCGCAGACCTGGATCAACTTCATGTGCCGTCCGGACATCGCCCTGAAGAACTTTGAATACATAACGTACAGCACGCCCAATATCGCCGCGCAGGAGATAATAGAAGACGAGCAGATCCGCAATTCGCCGATCGCCTTCCCGGACCAGTCAGTGCTTGACCGCTGCGAGACCTTCGTGTACCTCGGCGAGAAGGCGGATCGGATGTACAGCAACTACTGGAAAAAGATAAAATCAGGTTCATGACAGATGTTAAGAAACACGATCTCCTCGCCCGGATGCGGGCGGGAGAATCGCTAAACCGCACGGAGAGAATTCTTATGGTCGTTCAGCTGGCCATCCCGGCGATACTCGCCCAGCTCTCCTCCGTGATCATGCAGTATATCGACGCGTCGATGGTCGGCCATCTCGGGGCCGAGAGCTCTGCCGCCATCGGCATTGTATCTTCCACCACATGGCTTGTGAACGGCATCGCCGCATCGGTGGGGGTGGGCTTTTATGTCCAGGTGGCGCAGAAGATCGGTGCCGGAAAGGATGCGGAAGCGCGCAGCCTGGTGCGCCACGGGCTTCTCACCGTATTTCTGGTGTCCTGCTTTTTTGCGGTGATTGCCATATCCATACACAGACAGCTTCCGGTATGGCTCGGAGCTGCTCCGGAGGTCAGCTCCATGGCCTCCTCGTACTTTCTCATCTACGGCATCGGACTGCCGGCGTTCATCCTGGAGTACACCGCAGGGGGCATGCTGCAGAGCAGCGGGAACATGAAGATTCCCAGCATTCTGAATATCTGTATGTGCGCGCTTGACGTCTTTTACAACGCTCTGTTCATCTTTCCGGCAAGGACCGTGAGCTTCGCGGGATTTCGCGTTTCACTCCCCGGCTTTGGCATGAATGTGGCGGGGGCGTCGCTTGGAACCACGGCGGCGGAGTGCACATGCATGGTTTTCATGCTGTACTTTCTGCTTGTCCGCTCGGACAAGCTGCATCTGCGAAGAAAAGAGAAGAGCTTCTCCTACCGCGAGGAGCTTTCCGAGGCGCTGCGGATCGCGTGGCCCATCGGGCTTGAGAATGTCCTCTCTGGCAGCGCGCAGGTCGTGTCAACCCGCATCGTGGCGCCGCTGGGCACGCAGGCAGTGGCGGCGCACTCCTTTGCCATCACGGCAGAGGCGCTCTGCTACATGCCCGGATACGGCATCGCGTCAGCGGCGACGACGATCATCGGGCAGACGACTGGCGCCGGCAGAAAAGATCTCACCCGCCATCTTTCGTTTCTTGCCACCGGGTTCGGGATGCTTGTGATGAGCGGGACCGGGGTGCTGATGTTCCGGTTTGCGCCATTTATCATCGGCATCATCACGCCGGTTCCGGAAGTCCGCGATATGGCTGTGTCTGTTCTTCGGATCGAGGCCTTTGCCGAGCCGATGTTTGCGGCGGCTATTGTCACTTCGGGTGTGTTCCGCGGCAGCGGCGACACGCTTACCTCTACGCTTGTGAACCTGATCTGCCTGTGGGCCATCCGCCTTCCGCTTGCCGCCTACCTGGCGCCGCGCATGGGCCTGCCCGGTGTCTGGACGGCCATGTGCCTGGAACTTGTCATATGCGGTGCGGTCTTTCTCGTGCTGCTGAACCGCAAGACCAGAAGGGGAAAATTACGTGAATAATCCGCGGGTTTGTGGTAGATTAAATAGTGAAAAATGTCGTGAAAATGCGTCTTGAAAGGAGAGAAACTATGAAGTGGGTATGCAAAGTGTGCGGGTATGTGTATGAAGGCGATGAGCCGCCGAAGGAGTGCCCGAAGTGCCATCAGAAGGATGTCTTCGTGGCCGTGCAGGAGGAGAAGAAGAACCCGTACGCCGGGACAAAGACGGAAAAGAATCTTCTGGAAGCCTTCGCCGGGGAGTCGCAGGCCAGAAACAAGTACACATACTTTGCGTCCGTGGCCAAAAAGGCCGGGTATGAGCAGATCGCAGCGCTGTTCCTGAAGACGGCGGAAAACGAGAAGGAACACGCAAAGCTCTGGTTCAAGG
>DGVL01000090.1:17236-17990 GCA_002394965.1 Lachnospira sp. UBA4285 | reverse complement strand
CGGTGCGCCTTGTTCATGTTCGCCTGAATCTTGAAGACAAATGCGCTGAAGTCTGGGCGGTACGGGCTGATCTCGCCGATGGAACTCATCCGCGGCATCGGCGGCATCGACATAGTGAGGAAATGCTGCAGGAACGTCTCCACGCCGAAGTTGGTCAGAGCCGATCCGAAGAATACCGGCGTGAGCGAACCGGCGCGCACCTTCTCCAGGTCAAATTCCGCGCTGGCGCCGTCAAGAAGCTCTATCTCATCGTGCAGACGCTTCAGGAAGTAATCTCCGATCTCACCTTCAAGGCGCGGGTCGGTTACCGGCAGCACCTCCGTCGCGACTTCCCGCTGGCCGTTCATGGCCGCCGTGAAGAGTGAAACTTCCTTGGTGTCCCGGTCATACACCCCCTTGAAATCCTTTCCGGATCCGATCGGCCAGTTGACCGGGCAGGTCGCGATGCCGAGCACGTTCTCGATGTCGTCGAGCAGATCGAACGGATCCTTTGCCTGCCGGTCAAACTTGTTGATAAAGGTAAAAATCGGGATGTGCCGCATGACGCAGACCTTGAACAGCTTGATGGTCTGCTTCTCGACGCCCTTGCTGCCATCGATGACCATGACCGCGCAGTCCGCTGCCATCAGCGTGCGGTATGTGTCCTCCGAGAAGTCCTGATGTCCCGGCGTATCCAGGATATTCACGCAGTACCCGCCGTAGTTGAACTGCAGGACAGAGGACGTCACCGAAATACCTCTCTCCTTCTCGATCT
>DGVL01000090.1:708-17190 GCA_002394965.1 Lachnospira sp. UBA4285 | reverse complement strand
CTTCTCGATCTCCATCCAGTCGGATACAGCGTGCCGGGCCGTCTTGCGCCCCTTGACCGATCCGGCCAGGTTGATCGCTCCGCCGTACAGCAGGAACTTTTCCGTCAGTGTGGTCTTACCGGCGTCCGGGTGCGAGATAATGGCAAATGTTCTTCTCTTCCGTATCTCCTCAGTATAATCGGGCATAGTCTCTCCTAATCCATGGCAGAAAGAATCGGAGAAGGCCTTGCTTCCAGGTCTCCTCCGAATCGAAAGTATACAAAGCGGCAGCTTACAGAGTGTCTCTGTTCAGGTCGAACCGGAACTCAACCTCCGACGTGTCATCCCAGCGGCGGAAGATATTGACGACCGTGTCCATGATCGGCGTGTAGTCCTCGATTTTCTCTGCCTCGATGGTGATCACCAGTCCGTCCTCACTGATGGATGCGTCTTTCACCTTGTCGACCGCCTTCATCTCCTTCGTGAGCTTGTCGCGGTCTTCCTGCGTGGACGGAACCTTCTTCTTGCTGCTGTAATCAATAAAATATGATCTTTTCATGCCAATCTATCCTTTCATGCGTCCGAAACCCCGGCGCATTTTTGCATAAACCGATTCAATTATAGCCTCCGCGGCCGCTCATGACAACAATTCTTTCATCAGGGTGAACGAATAAATATATTTATACGAAGGCTCCCGGCCAGAAGCCTTCGCGAGTGCTTTCGCGTAGAGGTCCAGCTGAATCCGGTAGCGCTCCGCAAGCTCTCGCTCTCCTTCCGCTCCTGCTTTCACCCGGTCGGTCTTGTAGTCGACCAGATACAGCTCCCCTTCATATTCAAAATACAGGTCAATGACACCCTGAACCAGCTGCACATCCTGCGCTTCTGCTTCCGGCAGCGCATCGTCCGGACTCTCCCCCTCGTACGGCCTCTCGAACAGGAACGGCTGCTCCCGGTGCAGCGCCCCGGCGCTGGCCGCCTGCGCGGCTTTCTTCCCGAGGTCCGTCGCAAAAAACGCCGCGATCCTGCTGCATGAAACACAGCCGGCTGTCTCCGGGCTTATCTTCCCGTCCGCAAGCATCTGCTGCATCTGTTCTTTAACCAGTCCCGGGCTGTTTGCTCTTGTGAAGTCCAGAAGCTCCATGACTCGGTGGTACGCCGTGCCGCGCGCCGGCGCACTGTAGCGCCTTTCCGTCTGCAGAAAGCGTGGAACTGTGCGTCCGCTCTCAACTGCCTCCCGGCGCGCCGCCTCCTTCAGGAAATCCGCCTCCGATCCGGCTCTCTCTGCCTGCTCCTCCGCAAACATCTGCCGCTTGATCTCGGATACCGAGACTTTCGGCTTCTGCCGGCTTCTGAGCGGGAACGGATACGGCTGTCCTCTCCAGGAAGCCTCCTTACTCCCAGACATGGCAGTCGTCGCCTTTCTCTCTGGCAGCGCCGCCTTCCCGCTCTCGCTCTCCGCGAACAGCTCCTCCGGCTTCTCCGCCATTACGAAGGGCGACTCGCCTCCCGCTTCCATGAGTGCCAGGGCTTTGGGCATCACGAGATCAAAATAGTTTCTGCC
Source organism: Lachnospira sp. UBA4285 (assembly GCA_002394965.1). Classification (GTDB taxonomy): domain Bacteria; phylum Bacillota; class Clostridia; order Lachnospirales; family Lachnospiraceae; genus UBA4285. The sequence continues at coordinate 15,650 of DGVL01000090.1, read as the reverse complement.
TTCCAGTACGCTCTGCGCACTCCGGCTTCCTCTCTGTGACTGCTTTTTCGCGCTGTCCCAGCGGGTGAGCGCGCCGTCTTTCTTTTCCTGCGCTGTGCGTTTCACAGATCCCACCAGAATGAGTTTTTCTCTCGCCCGGGTCGTGGCGACGTACAGGAGCCGCATTTCCTCGCTCTTGTCCTCCGCCTCGCTTTGCTGCTTCGCCGCGTTCCAGAGCAGTCCGTCCGCACAAGCCCGGCGCGCTTCGTCGAGCGGCTTTAAGATAAGCCCGCCGTCTCTTGACGCGGCCACTTTTGAATTGTCCGGGCCTGACTTGTAATCCTTGCCCATCTCCGCCACGAAGACAACCGGGAATTCCAGACCCTTGCTCTTGTGGATCGTCATGATTCGCACGACGTCGTCATCCTCCCGGACTGCCGATTGCTCGCCGAGCGCGATCTCGTCCGACGCCTGAATCTGCCCGATATAGCGCAGAAACTGAAACAGGCCGTGGTACCCGGTCTTGTCAAAATCCGCGGCGTAGGAAAGCAGGCTGTCCAGGTTGGCTGTGCGCCGCCGGCCGCCTTTCAGCGTCCCGGCATACCGGTAGAACCCGGTGTCACAGACCAATTCCCACAGCAGATCGTGAACGGACAGTACCCGCGAGTCCTCCCGCCAGGCGTCGGTCTGCGTGATGAAAGCGCGGCACCGCCTGGCAAGAACGTCCCGGGACACATCTTCCGGCCCGTCCGCGTATGCCGGTCCGTCTGTACCAGCTGCATCCGCCCGCTGCGCCAGCTCTCGCAGCGACATCCAGAGGAATTCGTCCTGCCGTCTCTTTTTCCCCGACTCTTCAGCTATGCGCCGCCCCGCCAGCCGGACTCTCGTGAGCTCGTCGGCGGAAAACCCGCCAAAATACGAGAGCATAACCGCCGCCGCAGGTATGTCCTGAAGCGGATTATCGATGATCTGCAGCAGGCTGACGACCTGCTGAATCTCCCAGGCTGAGAAGAAGCCGCTTCGCGACTGGGCATAGCAGTCGATGCCGGCGTCTTCCAGCGTGCGCACAAGGACCGGCACTGCCTGTGCTGCCGAGCGTGTGAGTACCGCGATGTCCTTCTTCGCAAGCGGACGGTAGCCGCCTTCGTGCGCATCGTAGACCTGATATCCCCCCGCAAGCAGCTCGCGGATCCTGTCCGCTATGAGCACAGCCTGCGCCTGTCTGCCCCCGTCTGCTTTCTCAGACGGAATCAGATACACCTCTGTCCTTCCCTCATCTTTCGAAAAGATTTTCCCGTCTGACGGCGGCGGTGCTGTATCGTAGGGCGTGAATCCAAATGTAAGCGCCTCCCCTTCCCCGTAATCCGTGCCGCCTGCCGCATCGGACATGACATCGGAGAACACCGCATTGACCGAATCGATCACGCCGCGGCGGCTGCGGAAGTTGCGGTTCAACATAACTTTGGAAAAATCCGCTCCGTCTGCCGTATAGGTCCGGCTTTTCTGTGCGAACAGCTCCGGGTCGGCCTGCCGGAACCGGTAGATACTCTGCTTCAGGTCGCCGACCATCGTGATGTTGTTGCTCTTCCCCTCAAGCCGCGTGTGGCTGACAGCTTTCAGGATCTCCTCCTGCAGCCGGTTGCTGTCCTGATACTCGTCAATCAGGATCTCCTGATACCGCGCGGCGAGTTCATCCGCCGTAGGCGTGTAGATGGTCTTCCCGTCTTCCCGGCGCGTCAATATCTGCAGAGCATAGTGCTCGATATCCGAAAACTCCAGCATTCCGCGCTCTGCCTTTGCCTCCCGGAAACGGGTATCAAACTCAAGCGTAAGCCGGGCAAGTTTCTGTGCGTAGGGCCGCATTCTGCGCGCATCTTCTTCCGCGCTGTCAAGGTGTAGTCCGCCGAAGGCATCTTCCGCTTTGCGGCACCTGTCAAGCCAGGCTGACACCGTCCCCGCCGCCTTGCTGTCCGTGTTCTTTCCCGCCCGCACGGTCGCCTTGCGGAGGGGTTTGACGGAGAGCACTGCCCGGATAGCATCCGGATTTTCCGCAGCAAGCAGCGCCTTCAGTCTGGTCTCATGATCGTCCACGTTTTTTCCATATTTGTCAGCCCCGGGGCGCACGAGCAGCTGCCGGATTTCGTCAGCCTGCGAAAGGCACGCCTGTGCCTCCTCTCTGACACTCTCCAGCACCTCCCGGACCGGTCCCCACGCAAGGAGCTGCCCCGCGTCGAGGTCATACGCGTCCGCGCAGTGCGCGAGCCACTCATCCGGCCAGGCAAATGACTGGGCGGTCTTCCAGATCATCGTGATACACTCTGCCAGTCTCCGGTCATCCTTCCCCGCGCCATACAGCCTGGCGATGCGGCCGAAACTGATTTCCTCCCCGCTCTCATCGGCCGCATAGTGTTCCTCAAACATGGCGTCAAGAACATCCGCGGCAAGCAGCGCGCTCTCGCTCTCGTCTGCCGTGTGAAACCCCGGGTCAAGGCCGATCTCCGTGTAGTGCTCGCGCACGAGCTTCAGACAGAAGCTGTCGATGGTGCAGATCGGAGCGTCCGGCAGAAGCCGCAGCTGGCGCCGCAGGACTTCATTCTCCGGGTTTTCATGCTGCATGGCCTGCAGGCGGGTGCGCAGTCTCTCCTTCATCTCGGCCGCCGAGGCGCGGGTGAACGTGACGATGACCAGGGAGTCAATGTCGCGCTGCTTGTCCGGGTCAGGGTCGGTGATCTCCTCGATCACGCGCTGCACCAGGACCGCGGTCTTCCCGGAGCCCGCCGCCGCCGAGACGAGCAGGTTCCGGTCTCTTGTGTCAATTGCTTTTTTTTGTTCAGGCGTCCATTCCGGCATGGCCTTCTCCTCCTTCCCCGTCCCTCATCGATTCCAGCTGCTCCTTCTCATTTACATCCGGTGACAGGCGGGGACGCATTCCAAGACTCTCCGTGAATCCGCACACGCCCCCGTACGGGCAGAACTGACAGCTGAGAGTCGAACCGGAGAGAATCGGCTTTACCCGGATGTCTCCGGTCAGAATCTTTTTGCCGATCTCTCCTGCCTTCTGTCTTGCCTTTTCCTCGAGATTCCGGAAATCCTCTGTCACGTAGAAGTCAAACCGGCCCGCAATCGAGCCGTTGTGCCCCTTCACGTCCGCCGTTTCGGACCTCTCCACGTTGGCCCGCCCGCTCATGCGGTAAGCTTTCGCCTCTTCCCGCTCACAGGCCGTATCGGATGTGTCATCCTTCAGGTCCAGGATCGGATCGCTCAGATGAAAATAGTGCACGCCGGCGGGGTAGACATTTGTTCCGCCGTGCTCTGCGGCGATGCGCTTCTCCTCGGCTTCCAGATACATCAGGAGCTGCAGCTGCCGCCCGTCCAGGATCTGCCCGAAGTCATACTTCGTGCCTCCGGTCTTGTAGTCCACGACCCGCACGTACGCGTCTTTGCCCTCCCGGTACAGATCCACGCGGTCGATCTTGCCGGAAAACAGGAGCTGCCTGCCGTCAGGAAGCGCGATTCGCTCCCGGAACGGCTGCTCAAAGAGAGCCGGCTGCAGATCACTGTCCTCCAGCTGCTTCAGAGCGGCTCTTGCCGAGCGCAGAGCCATCGCGCGGATTCTCTCCCCGGTCACTTTCCCGCGCTGCGTATCGATGAATCCGTATACGCCGGCGTCTTTCATGACCATCGTGTACGCACGTCCCACGCGCCGCGCAAGATCTGCTTCTGCGTCCGGCCCCGTCAGATACGGACACCCAGCCACAAGAAGACCGTCCGAGGCGAGTCCCTCGAATACCATCTGCATCACGGCGTGCGCAGCCGTTCCGATGTCCGCTCCCGTGACAAGCGCCTCTTCCTTCTCCTCAAGCGCAAGGCCATATTGCAGGAAATAGCGGAAGGAACAGGACGCAAAACTCTCAAACGAGGACACGCTGCCCGCAAGCTCGTCCGTATACAGCCCTCCTGCCGTCCCGGAAGACAGATAATCCGGGTGCGCCGCGCGCGGATCAAACTCCTCTCCCGGATCCGGAAACATCGCCTGTAAAGCTTCATTGGCACGCTTCTGCCCCTCTTCCATCCGCTTGTTCGCGTAGAGCTGCCGGATCTCCGAAAACAGGACAGAGGGCTTTCTCACGTTCCCTTCCTCATCCGAAGCTGAAAAACTCACATACAGTCTGTCGGACGGCTGCGAGAGCAGTATGTACAGGTAGAAGCGCTCCTGCTGCATGCGCTCGGGCCCCGAGGGCGACAGTTCCAGCGATTCATCGGCTTCAAGGAGTCTCTCGCGGTCCGCGTCCGTCAGAATTCCGCCGGTCTGTCCGGCCTTCGGGATGCTCTCGTCATCCGCCCCGACGACAAAGAGAACCTTCACCGCATTCAGTCGGCTTCTCGTGATGTCGCCCACCGTGACGTAATCGGCGGTTCCCGGCAGCACGCCCGCTGTAATGCCCTCCAGCGACGCCTCAAACAGCTCGGTGAACCCCTTTCGGCTCTCCTTTTCACTTCCCAGCAGATCCACAATCCGGTCCAGAATCTGACAGATCATCCCGAACAGCTGCCCGTATTCCTCGCCGCTGCCGGGCCTCTTGGCGAGCACTGCCAGTTTCTTCTCAGCCTCCGTCTGCGCCAGAAATTCGTAGACGGCCGCCGCCTGATCCCGGACCGTACCTCCGTCCTTCAGCGCATCGTCGAGCACAGCCAGCGGTTTTACGATCTGCACCCGCAGGGCGTTCAGCTTCTTAAGACCCGGATCGAGCCGGATATCGGCAACAGGTGCGACCGTGCGGTTTCTCTGCCCGCGCGTAAACGGCGCCTCCCATCTCTTCCGCCCGCGTACCCCAGTAGCCAGCGCGTAGTTCTCCAGTGCCGCGATCTCCTCCGCGCTAAGAACCTGTCCGTTCGCAAGTCCCGCCTCTTTCTGCTCCTGCTCTGTCAGGTCAAACATACCGCTTTTTAAGTACCGGAAGAGCGACGCATATGAAAATCCGTCCGAGACGACCTTCAGGGCGCTGCGGATAAACTCAATGAACGGATTGGCAAAGAGCGGCCTCCTGTAGTCGACAAATGCCGGCACCCCCGCCTCCCGGAACATCTGAGATGCCAGGAGCCCGTACCCTTCCAGATCCGGCGTGACAACCGCGATGTCGCGGTACCGGCAGCCCTCCTGTCTGGTCAGCCGCACGATCTCATCGATCATAAGCCCCAGCTCGTGCTTGCGGTCCTCGCCCGCAACAAGCCGCACAGCTCCGGTCTCCGGTGCCGTCTGTGCCTTACCCGGCCGCAGGAAGTGCGCGGACAGAAACGAAAGTTCCGGACTTTCGGCGTGACGCAGGTCATCTGTGAGGATAATCTCCGGGAGCTCCGGCACGCTTTCCCGGTCCGCCTCCTCCCGCATCCGGACCAGAAAGCGCTTGCTCATCGCAAAGAGTTCACCTTCCCGGATAACCGACTCATCTTCGTCTGCCGGCAGCGTCACGCTCACCGTGACAGACGGTGACAGGGAAAGAAAGCGGCCGAACAGCTCATATTGCACCGGCGTGAAGCCCGTGAAGCCATCAAAGACAAGCGCGCTTTCCTTAAGGAGCCTGGAGTCTGACACCGAGCGTAAAAGCAGCTGCATGAGTTCCTCAGCGGTTGTGTAATTCTCCGACAGGCAGTCTGAAAATCTTCCGGCCAGCAGCGCAAGATCCTTTGCCTTCAAGGCCGTCTGCCCGCCTTTCTTTTCAAGCACCCCTGCAGCCGCCAGAAGCTGCTCAGGACGTATGCCATACTGCGAGAGCTCCGAGAGCGCCGAGCGCATCTTGGCGACAAAACCCTGCCGGTTCTGCATGCCGGCAAAGTACGTGAGTTCTTTTTTGTTTTCCTTCAGAATGCGCCGCACGATCAGGTTCTTGCCCGTGTCGTCCAGAATCTGCCCGCCGTTTCTGCCGACCTCATCCAGAACCTTACAGGCGAGGCGGTTAAAGCTCACAATCTCAAGATTCAGGATAGCGCCGCGGTCACTGGCGTGAACGATCTGCCGCTCCACGGCCGCCGTGTTCTGTTCCGGCACAATAAAAAGCACATGCTGCCCCCTGCCGGACATAAGCAGTCCCCGGCGGATGCATTCGGTTGTCTTGCCGCTGCCTGCCGGCCCGCGGATGATCTGCAAAGACATGTTCTCTCCCCTCACAAGCTCCGATAATCGTTTCCCTGCGAAAGCGAAAAGGCGCAGAAACTGAAAACTCTTCCAGTCTCTGCGCCTCCTTCAAGGCACCCCGGTCTGTCCGGCTGCCGTCAGGTCTCATTAAACAATTTCGGCTCCTCGTCCCTGCCCGCAAGCAGGAAACCGTCAAATCCGTTCTCCTGCATTCTGTTCAGGAACTTACCCGTCTTCTTCGGCTGAATATACAGGGAAGCGATGTACCCGGCCCTGCGAAGCTCCTGCGCCTTTTTTACCGCCCCGGTGAGTTCCCCTTCCGGGTACAGCACGACGATCCGCTTCTTTGCCTCCGGCACGCGAACCCCCTTGTCCCTGAGGATCGAGAAGATTCGCTCGAAGCCGATGGAGAATCCGACCGCCGGAACCTGCGTGCCGAGGAACTTGCCGGCAAGGTTGTCATACCGGCCGCCGCCGGCAATCGCGCCCTTGAAATCGATGCTCTCGATCTCGAAGACCGTCCCGGTGTAGTATCCCTGTCCGCGCACAAGCGACAGATCAAAGTCGATGGAGAACTTCCCGTCCGACAACTCGTTTACCTTGTCGATAATATAGCGCACGCTTTCGGCCGGCGCCGGGTCAGAAAGCAGCCCCGCGATCTTTTCAAGCGAGAAGTCGCCCGCCGTAAGGTAGTCACTGAAACGGGCGATGGCTCCCGCATCAAACTGCTTGTCTTTGAGCTCCGCAATGACGCCTTCCGCCCCGATCTTGTCCATCTTGTCAAAGCTGATGCACACGGAATCCAGCTGCTCCTGTGCAAAGCCAAGACCTGCAAGGAACGCGCGAAGCAGCCGCCTGTCATTGATGCGCACGCGGAAGTTCTTCATGCCGATCGCAAAAAGTGCCTCCGTCGTGGTCAGAATAAGCTCCACCTCAGAGTCCGGAGAAGCCGAGCCGAAGATATCAATGTCGCACTGGACGAACTCTCTGAGTCTTCCCTTCTGCGGTCTCTCGGCGCGGTACACGCGGTCCATCTGAATGCACTTCACCGGGCTTGGCAGGTGATCCCTGTTGTTCGCGTAATAGCGGGTCAGCGGAAGCGTCAGGTCATAGCGCAGGCCCATGTCCGCGAGGTCATTGTCCCGCGTCGCTCCCGCCGCCAGCGCCTTGTCGAGCTTCTCGCCGCGCTTCAAGATCTTGAAGATCAGGTTCAGGTTGTCACCGCCGTCGGACTTGTCCAGGTTTTCGATGTCCTCGACGATCGGCGTGATGATGTGCTCGAATCCATTTTCCGTATATACATTGAGGATCCTGCTCTGCAGGTAGTCGCGAAGCTGTGCCTCCTGCGGGAGATAGTCACTGGTCCCCTTCACTGGTGTGATTTTCATGCGTGTAAAACCTTCTGTCTTTATTTTGCCTGATCGATGGAAGCGGCGATGTCGTGGCGCATGTACTTGTTTTCAAAGGTAACCCATTCGGTCGCCTTGTACGCGTTGGCGCGCGCCTCGTGCAGATCTTTCCCGAGCGCCGTCACGTCGAGGACCCGCCCGCCATTCGTCACGATCTCGCCCTTGTCATTGAATTTCGTGCCGGCGTGGAAGCAGTAATACCCCTTTCTGCCCTCGAAGTTCTCAAGGCCGTGGATCGGGAATCCTTTCTTGTACGAAACCGGATATCCGTCGCTAGCCAGAACGACCGTGACGCAGGCCTCATCCGAGAAGCGCAGATCCACTTTATCCAGCGTCCCGTCGATGCATGCATTGAAGACGTCGACGATGTCATTCTCAAGACGCGGCAGGACGACCTGGGCCTCCGGGTCACCAAAGCGTGCATTGTACTCCAGAACCTTCGGGCCGTCTGCGGTGAGCATCAGGCCGAAGAAGATGACGCCCTTGAACTCGCGGCCCTCGGCGCGCATCGCGTCGACGGTCGGCTGATAGATGTACTTCCTGCAGAAGGCATCTACTTCCGGCGTGTAGAACGGACTCGGCGAGAAGTTGCCCATGCCGCCGGTATTCAGACCCTTGTCGCCGTCCTTTGCGCGCTTGTGATCCTGCGCGGAGGACATGATCTTGATTGTCTTCCCGTCAACAAAAGAAAGAACTGAAATCTCGCGGCCGGTCATGAATTCCTCGATGACCACGTTGTCTCCTGACGCCCCGAACTTGCGATCCACCATCAGCTCGTCGACACCGGCCAGCGCCTCCTCCTTTGTCTTGCAGATGAGTACGCCCTTGCCCAGCGCCAGTCCGTCAGCCTTGAGCACGATCGGATAGCGGCTCGTCTGAAGGTACGCTCTGGCTTCCTCCGGCGAATGCACCGTCGTGTACCCGGCCGTCGGGATGTGGTACTTCTTCATCAGCTCCTTGGAGAACGCCTTCGAGCCCTCGAGAATCGCCGCGTTCTTTCTGGGTCCGAATACGCGCAGTCCCCGCGCCTCAAAGACATCCACGATGCCGCCGACCAGAGGATCATCCATGCCGACGACTGTCAGCCCGATGCCGTTTCTCTCGGCAAAGTCTGCCAGCTTGTCAAATTCCATCGGGCCGATATCCACACACTCGGCGACAGAAGCGATCCCGGCGTTGCCCGGTGCGCAGTATATCTTGTCCACCTGGGCACTCTGCGCCAGTTTCCAGCAGATGGCATGCTCGCGGCCGCCGCCGCCGACAACAAGAACTTTCATTTTCTTCTCCTTTAGACGTACTCAGATCTCACCATTTGCGATCATGTCGATGGCCTTCGGCAGAATGATCCACTCCGCCTGTTCCATCACGCGCTTCTGCAGAACCTCGGGCGTATCACCCTTTTCAACGTAAACCGGCTTCTGCAGGATGATCTCACCGTGATCTACATCCTCGTCCACAAAGTGAACCGTCGCGCCGGTCACCTTGACGCCCCGCGCAAGCGTCGCCTCGTGCACCTTGAGGCCGTAGTAGCCTCTTCCGCAGAAGGACGGGATGAGAGACGGGTGGATGTTGATGATTCTGCGCGGAAACGCCTTCACAACCGCCTCCGGGATGCGGACGAGATACCCCGCCAGGACGATGAGGTCCGGTGCGAGTTCCTGCAGCTTCGCAAGAAGCCCCGCGTTAAACGCTTCCCGGTCCGGGAAATCCTTCGGGGAGAGCGTGACAGCCGGAATCCCCGCTTTTTCAGCTCTTGTGAGTGCGTACGCTCCTTCATTGTTGCTGATGACTGCCGTGATCTTCGTGTTCCGGATCGTGCCGTCTGCCACGCCGTCTATGATATGCTGCAGATTCGTGCCGCCGCCCGAGACACAGACGACTACCTTCAGCATACAACAGCCTCCTTCGCTCCGGCCTGCGTCTGTCCGATGACATAGGCCTTCTCGCCGGCCGCCTCAATCGCCGCCATTGCCTTGTCGACATCTGCCGGATCCAGCGCCAGCACCATGCCGATTCCCATGTTGAAGGTGTTGTACATCACGTGCTCATCGATGTTGCCGTCTTTCTGAAGCATCTTGAAGATCGGCGGAACCGGATAGCTGTCTTTGCTTATCATGGCGGATATACCGTCCGGGAGCATTCTCGGGACATTCTCATAGAAACCGCCGCCGGTGATGTGGCTGCATCCCTTGATGGTGACGCCCGCCTTCTTCACGGCAGAAAGGGCCTTCACATAGATCTTCGTCGGGGCCAGAAGCGCCTCACCGAGCGTCTTCCCGAGACTGTCATAGTATGTGTTAAGAGACTCCGGTGTGATCGTGAACACCTTGCGCACCAGCGAGAAGCCGTTGGAATGAACTCCGCTCGAGGCGATGCCGACCAGCGTGTCGCCTGCCTTAATGTTCTGCCCGGTGATGAGGTCCTTCTTGTCCACGACGCCGACCGCAAAGCCCGCAAGGTCGTACTCGTTCACCGGATAGAATCCCGGCATCTCCGCCGTCTCGCCGCCGATCAGCGCACATCCTGACTGCAGGCAGCCTTCCGCCACGCCCTTGACGATATCCGCGATTTTCTCCGGCTCGTTCTTTCCGCATGCGATATAATCCAGGAAGAACAGCGGCTCGCCGCCGGCACACGCCACATCGTTCACGCACATCGCGACACAGTCGATGCCGACCGTGTCGTGCTTGTCCATGGTGAATGCGATCTTGAGCTTTGTCCCCACGCCGTCCGTGCCGGAGAGAAGCGTCGGCTCTTCCATGTCCTTGAACTTCTGCGCGGAGAATGCGCCCGAGAAGCCGCCGATACCGCCCAGAACCTCCGGGCGCACCGTCTTTGCGACGTACTGCTTCATCAGCTCGACCGACTTGTAGCCGGCTTCAATATCCACCCCTGCTGTCTTGTAATCCATACCTTTGCTCTCCCTCCGGCTCATTTGTCGTAGTTTTTATAGCCGACCTGCGCGAGCTTCGCGTCTTTGGCCTTGACTTCATCCTTCAGCTTCGCAGCATACGCCTTTACCTTCGCAAGCATCTGCGGGTCTGAGACAGCCAGGATTTTTGCCGCCAGAATCGCCGCATTCTTCGCGCCGTCAATGGCAACCGTCGCGACCGGAATGCCGGACGGCATCTGCACAATGGAATACAGGGAATCTCTTCCGCCAAGAGACTTCGTGTGCATCGGGATTCCGATGACCGGAAGCGGGAAGATCGCCGCGCACATGCCCGGCAGATGTGCCGCCATGCCGGCCCCGGCGATGATCACCTTGAAGCCCTTTTCCTCTGCCGTCCGGGCGAATTCAAAAAACTCGTCCGGTTCGCGGTGCGCGCTGATGATCCGCATCTCATAGGTGATGCCGAATTCATCCAGAACAGCCGCCGCCTTCGCCATGACGGGCATATCCGAGTCAGATCCCATAACAATCGCTACCTGTGCCATTCTCTAAACCTCCCTGTCTGCTCCATAATACTGATTTTGCCCTCTCACGTCAAACCTTAACCCGGCCTGCTTTTCAAGCCTCGCGCAATGCGTCCAGCGGGGCATTCAGGACTTCCGTCCCCGGCAGCACAAAGCGCCCGTCCCGGATGATCGTCACGCGTCTGCCGTCCGGCCAGACCGCCGTGATCTCCCCGATCTCATCATAGGGGATCGTGATGTCCGTATGACAATTGAAATACGCGTCCTGCGGATCTTTTACGCGTCTGCGGCTGAAGTCGTTCTCGCGCGCGATGATCTCCCGCCCGTCCGGATTGTATATGTGATTGTCTTCCTCATGCGAGTAGCAGGTGTCGCCCAGCGCGAAGTGCGGCCCCGTCTTCTCCGCGATGAGAATCGGAAGTTTCCCTTCGATCCCGTAGCGCCTCCCGAATGCATAGGCCTCCGTGTTCGTCCCGATGGCGAATTCTCCCATCGGCAGCGTCGTATTTCCAAAGAGGACATTCTCTTTGAAGTACGCCTTTCCCTCTTCTGCCGTCTGGAAGTTGCTGCAGGCGTATCCGCTCACCATCCCGTCTTCAAAGGTGATCGTCAGATCATCGAAGCGGAGTCCGTTCAGGTAGACGCGGCTGACGTTCAGCACGCCGCTTGTCCCCTTTAATACCGGCGTCGTGAAGACTTCCCCGACCGGGATGTTCACATCCGCCAGGCAGTTCTCAAATGAGGACTGGGTCCTGCTGTCCGACACCGGGTACAGGCTCACCCGAAGATTCGTCGAATTTCCGGCGGCCCCTCTGACAAGAGCATACGCGGCTCCGCTGAGTGCCTCGGTTATCTTCTGCTGAACCTTTCCGTACAGCGCATTGCTCAGCGTGTTCAGCCGGACGGTGTCCGCGAGAATCTTCTCAAAATCCGGGCCGATCTGGGGCGTCGGCCAGGCGATGATCGTGAAGCTCCTCTGCTCTCCCGGGATGTACCGGTTCGTTATTTCCCCCGCCGCAGCGCGAAGTTTCCGGTCGAGCTTCAGCTGCACACTGCTCCTGACCGGCGCCACGGGGCAGGTGCACGGCGAAAAGGGTGTCTGTCCGAAAGTCTCCATCACCGCCGGGCCGCCGAATGCGAGGGCCTCATCCTTGTACAGTTCGTATGCGTGCGTGAGCGCCCCCAGCTTTCTCTCGACGAATGCCGCGTCCAGCACCAGGGCGTCGTCATACCGGTGGTCGTACTCCATCTGCCGGTTTGGCCGCGCCCCGAAGAATCCGACCCTCGCATCCATCTGCCGGCTCACAAGACTCACCGCCGAGCGGTAAATCGTCGTCTCAAGCCCCAACGCCCGAAACTGTCTGATCTCCTCAGCCACGAGCCGCTCAAAACCGGCTTCGTACCGGATGCTCACCGTGTGTTTCTTTGACAGGTCCTTGCGGCCAAGCTCAAACCCGCGCCTGTACCCTTCCGTAAAGGCAGACGCCATCTTCGCGATCTGCTCTGCGTCAAGGCCGTTCAGCGCAGCTGCCAGGCGCTCCTGATCCGGCGTCACATACTCACCGGTCCGGTAGAGAAACCGCAGGTCCGTGAAATCACAATCGCGAATCCACCCGGCGAAGGGCGCGTGTCCCGGAACCAGCATGTCCGCCGTCCGGTCCTCAATATAATCGTCGCTCGTGTCCGATACGAACCAGTAGAAGATGTCCCGCAGCTGTTCCGTCGAAACTCTGTTCATATCGCCCTTCACGGCGCACGCCATCTCAAGGAACGTCTCGGCCGGCGCCAGGGCAAAAGCGGTCTTCCCCTCGAACACCCAGCCGATCGTCCCCAGTAGTTCATAGGAGAGAGCGGATATAACCTGTCCCTTCTTCTCTCCAAAAGCCGCGCAGGCTACAGCCGGATTCACGAAGCTCTTCTCATACGCGCCGGGAAGCACCCCTTCATAGAGCACCCGGTTTCTCTCCCGCATCGCGGTCAGAGAAAGGCGGCCCCACGTGCCGTCTTTCAGTTCCTTTCCCGTTTCAAACACCTTCAGGAGAAACCGCGACGTCCCACCGATCCATCGGGACGTCGGATCCGGCCTCCCAGCTGTGTCAGAAGCAAATTCCCTGAGCCTCTCCTCAGCGAGGCTGATTCTTTCTTCCAGGTTATCCTCAAACATTCTTCACATCCCCAGCAGACACAGAGACAATTCAACCAGCAGTACCAGGCCGTTGCCGATGGCTCCGGCCGTGCAGGCGCCGTATCGCCTGTCTTCCTCCCGAAAGCCTGAGAAGCCGTACACACAGCCGCAGGCTGCGGCGGCAAAACTCACAAGACCGAGTACGCCAACCAGCCGGCCGCCCTGTCCCTGACTGTAAAAAGAAAGCACGATCGCGGCAGTGAAAAGCGCCAGCGCCCCTGCCAGAAGCCCACAGGAGATCAGGCCTCTGCGCGCCGCCTTTTTGGCCGAGAACGGAATCTTGTCCCCTTTGCCTGTCTTTTTTATGTTCTCTATTTTTTCCGGTCTGCTCTTCATCTTTACACAGATCTCACGCCGTACTGCGCATAATACGCGTCCAGTGCCTTCTTCATGTCATCATCGATCACGACCCGGCCGTCCACTTCCCGGTTCCAAAGCGCCTCCACGACTTCCTGCATCGTGACAATCGATCTGGCCGAGAAGCCATATCGGTCATGGATTTCATCGAGCGCACTCTTTCCGGTTCCGGACAGTCCCTGCTCCATGCGGTTTAAAGACACCATCAGGCCGGCGATCTTTACGTCCGCCTGCGCGCGCAGGATCGGGACCGTCTCAGCGATGGACTTGCCGGAAGTCGTCACGTCCTCGATCATCATCACGCGATCGCCGTCGTGCAGCGGGGAGCCGAGCAGGATTCCGGCGTCGCCGTGGTCCTTCGCCTCCTTGCGGTTGCTGCAGTAGCGGATATCGCGGCCATAGAGGCGGCTGTAGGCAATGACCGTCGCGACCGAGAGCGGAATCCCCTTGTACGCAGGTCCGAAGAGCACATCGAAGTCGTCGCCGAATTCGCGGTGGATCGCCTGCGCGTAGAATTCGCCGAGAGCCGTGAGCTGACTGCCCGTCACGTAAAGTCCCGCGTTCATGAAAAATGGCGACTTCCGGCCGCTCTTCAGCGTGAAATCGCCGAAACGCAGCACATCGCACTGTACCATAAAGTGAATGAAGTCCTGCTTGTACTGTTCCATCTGCCTGTCCTCTTCTCTCCTGACCTCTGTTTTCCTGCCTCTTTACCTAACCGCGCCGATGAGTTCCTTCACGTCGGCCGTGTGCGTCCGCTCCAGGTAATCCCGGATGCCGTCCACCACCCTGACACTCGCTGCCGGGTCGCGGAAATTCGCAGTTCCGACGGCAACACACGTCGCGCCGGCAAGGATCATCTCCAGAGCGTCCTCAGCCGTCGCGATGCCGCCCATGCCGATGATGGGAATCTTCACCGCGTGCGCCGCCTCGTAGACCATGCGCACTGCGACCGGGTGAATTGCCGGACCGGAGAGCCCGCCGGTCTTATTGGCCAGCGCGAAAGTGCGGGTCTTCACATCAATCTTCATGCCCGTCAGCGTATTGATGAGCGAGATGCCGTCGGCGCCGCCCGCCTCAACGGCTTTCGCCATCTCGGCGATACTCGTCACGTTCGGAGAGAGCTTCATGATCACCGGCTGCCTGGCGGCCTCCTTACAGCGCCTCGTGATGCGCTGCGCCACCTCCGGCACAGTTCCAAACGCAATGCCGCCCGCCTTCACGTTCGGGCAGGAGATGTTGATCTCCAGAAGATCCACGTCCGCCTCAGAAAGTCTCCTCACACACTCCACATACTCGTCCTCGGAGTGCCCGCAGACATTGACGATGATCTTCGTGTTGAATTTCCGCAGAAACGGCACGTCCCGCTCCAGGAACGTCTCAAGTCCCGGGTTCTGAAGACCGATCGCATTGAGCATCCCCGACGGCGTCTCCACCACGCGCGGCGTGGGATTTCCCTCCC
>DGVL01000090.1:354-522 GCA_002394965.1 Lachnospira sp. UBA4285 | reverse complement strand
CCCGCGATGGTAACTTCTGTGTTCACCTGGCTCATGAAAGATCCACCTCCCTGGCCTCAAAGACCGGGCCGTCCTTGCAGACCCGCGCATTTTTCACGCCCGAGTGCCCGTTTACGTCTGTCGTCCTGCACACGCAGCCCAGGCAGGCGCCGATCCCGCATGCCATCC
>DGVL01000090.1:0-250 GCA_002394965.1 Lachnospira sp. UBA4285 | reverse complement strand
GGCGAATGCCTTCACTCCTCTCAGCATCGGGGCCGGGCCGCAGGCATAAAGGACTGCACCGTCCAGGGAAAAGCCGTCTGCCACAGCTCTTTCAAGTGCCGTGATGACCGTGCCTTTTACGCCGATGGATCCGTCATCGCTGGACACATACACAGCTCCGTACTTGCGGAAGTCATCCAGCAGAAAGGTTTGGTCCGAGCGGTACCCGAGGAAAGCCGCGGCCGGAATGCCGATCTCCTTTTCCAGTTCC
>DGVL01000106.1 GCA_002394965.1 Lachnospira sp. UBA4285 | reverse complement strand
CAGATCCTATGTATCTCCACCACTCGAAATAAGGGACAAAACCTCTATTAAATTTACGATTGGAATCATACAGCAGCGGCACTCACCCCGTCAAGAGCTGACAGGGAAACGGTTTTCCCAGATTGTGAGTGATACGTCCAGTGCCGGAGCGTGATTCAGCGTATAGAAAAATATGTCTCGTCTTCTTTCACCGGGCAGTCGTACCGGGCCACATGGCGGACCGCGAAGCGCGGCACTTCCTGCATCTTCCTGACGAAGTCCTCCACCTGCCCGGGAAGTCCCTGGACTTCCGCCTCGGTCATATCCGGCCTCGGGCAGTTCCTCACCCAACCGGTGAGCCCCAGTTTTCTCGCCGTGTCAAATGCCGTCACGCGGAATCCCACATGCTGCACGCGCCCCGTGAAGGTCAGATGCACGCGGAGCAGGCCGGAAAGCGCCCTGGCCTCACGAATCGGACCGGAAGCTGTTGTCTGTGCGGATTCCGGAGCAGTCAGCTCCTTCCCCCAGACTGCAAGAAGTTCCGGAAAGCGCACCGCGGCATTGGCGGGACTCGTGGATGGGAGACAGACCGCCCGGATCCCCGTCCGGGACTCATTGAATTTCCGGTAATACCGGTCTGCCAGTTTCCCGTTGGTTACAATCTTTGTGACTTGTGTTTTCTTCAGCAGCGCCGGGATATCGGAAGGCACTGCGCTGCGGATGCTCGCGTCTGCGCTGCCGCGGATCTCGCAGGCTTCGATGGCATCCCACAGGGCAATATGGTTTCTTGTGAGCAGCTCTTCCTTCTCGTCCCGGCTGACCGGCTTCTCCTCACGGAATATGGCAGCCAGAAGCGGCCAGAAGCGGTTCTGCGGGTGGCCGTAGTAAAATCCGGCCTCGCGGGACTTGACGGAAGGAAAGGAACCCAGGATCAGGATTTCGGAATCTGGCCTGAAAAACGCCGGGAACTCATGGGTGTGATACTCTGACTCAGCCATTGGTCGTCGTCTCGACAGCTGCGCTGTTCACGATTTCTTCGACCTTGCCGTACAGATATTCATAGCCGACCTCGCAGTTCATCTCCCTGCCGAGTGAATTGATGATCGTGTCATACCCGTCATATCCGTAGTAGGACGCCAGGCTGTCGCCGAGGTCATTGATCTCCTCTTCCGTGACGTGGATGTCCTCCGCGTCAGCGATCTCGGTCACAAGCATCTTGGTCATCAGATAGTTTTTCGCATATGTGCCGGCGTATTCGGTAAATGCGGCCTCATCCTCCATGCCGTACATGCCCTGCAGATAGGCGTCAAAGCTCGTGTAGCCGCTCGATGCGCCGTAGTTCTGATACTGCGTCTTCACATTGTTCACCATTGTGTTGGTGAGGGAAGTCACTTCCTTCTGCGGATAGGCATCCAGCGTGACGCCGTCTGCGATGGTCGCCAGAATATTCTTGAACTTGGTGCTGTCGTTGGACGCGACCTTCTGCGAGACAAGCTCTTCCTTCACCGCCTGGCGGAACTGGTCGGCCGTGGTCTCCTGCGTGTAGTTGTAGTTGGCGGCGTTCTTCTGCACCCACTCGTCGGTGAGCGCCGGGACGTCCTTGCGGGTGATGCTCTTGACGGTCACCCGGAAGATGACCGACTTGCCTGCCAGGTCGCTTGAGGAGTAATCGTCCGGGAACGTGCAGGGGATGTCGGTCTGTACGTTTGCCTTGAGGCCGATGAGCCCCGTGTCAAGGTCTGAGATGAACTTGCCGGAGCCGATGGTGTAGGTCTGATCGGTGGCCGTGCCGCCGTCAAATGCCACGCCGTCACGCAGTCCCTGATAATCCAGCGTGATGGTGTCACCGCTCTGTGTCACACCGTCTGCCGTTACATCAACTGACTCGGCAGAATCCTGCAACATCGACTGGATGGTCTCCTCCACGGTGTCATCGCTCACGTTCTCCGAGGAGCGGTCCACCGTCACGGCGATGCCCTTGTAATTCGGAAGCGTCAGATATTTCCTGTAGACAGCCGCCGTCATATGGTAGAAACTGTCATACTCCGAGGCCTCCAGCTCCCGGTTTGACGTGTCCGTGTCCGCCGTGACCGCGTCAGGCGCCACGATCGGCTCAGCTGCTGCGGTACTCGCGGAGGCAGCCGATGCCGCTGCAGCAGTCGTCTCCGCACCGGAACGGTTTCCGCAGGCTGCCAGCGGCGCGGCAAGAATCAGCGCGGCTGCAGCCGCCAGAATGCTTTTCTTCCTCATCTGATGAAAGTCCTTCCTTAGAATCATTTGTCATTTCGTTGATTATAGCACAGGCTGCGGCTTATACTTAGCAGGGAATTGACAAAAGCTGACAGAGGGAACCCGCAGCATGCGAATACATATATCATTTCTTCATGACAGAGCAGGATCCGGCATGCGGAGAAGACGACGGGCAGCCGCCGCGGCGCTGATCATCTCTGCCTCCGCTTTTCTTGGCGGCTGCCGCCGGACGCTGTCCTCGCCAATTACGGAGCAGGCCTTTGCGCTTGACACCATCATCTCCGTCTCCGCCTACGAGACGCTTGATAACGACTATTCCGGGCAGAAGACGCGGGAAGCCGTGCGGGAAGTCATCTCGGACTGCGAGGCCTGCGAGAACATCTTCTCCATGCAGAGAGAGGGCAGCGCCCTCTGGAAGCTGAATGCCGGGCTGACAGATACCGTCCCGTGGCAGCTTGCCGACTGTCTGCAGACAGCACTCGACTACTCCTCGCTGTCCGGCGGCACCTTCGCGGTCAGCATTGGAAAGGTGAGCCAGCTGTGGGATTTCACGTCCGATGCCCCGACGGTCCCGGACGACGCAGACATCAGGGCCGCTCTCGCATTCGTGGACGACTCGAAAGTCTATGTGAGCCCGAAAGATCCGTCTGACCCGGAAGCCGACCGCACCGTCACCATGCCGGAAGGATATGTCCTTGATCTCGGCGCCGTCGCCAAGGGCTACATCGCGGACCGCTTGAAGGAAGACCTCCTGGAGAAGGACATCCGCCGGGCTGTCATCAACCTTGGCGGCAACGTGCTCGTGTTCGGCGGCAAGTCAGGCGGCACGCAGCAGGACGGACAAATCACCTGCGGGGAGCCCTTTGCCATCGGGATCCGCAGACCGTTCGCACAGAGCGACGAATATCTGGCGACGGTGCGATCCCCCGACATAAGCGTCGTGTCCAGTGGCAACTATGAGCGGCAGTTCACGGACGAGAACGGAAACTTCTACTACCACATCCTCGACCCGGCAACAGGGTACCCCTGTCAGTCGGGGCTGTCGCAGGTGACGATCCTGACAGGGCCTTCTGCCGACGCGGACGCGCTGAGCACCGTGTGCTTCTGCCTGGGGCAGGAGGCCGGGCTGGCCCTTGTTGAGTCGCTTCCGGACACGGAGGCGGTCTTTGTCGCCACAGACGGGACGATCACGGAATCTTCCGGGGCCGGCGCGCTCGTTAATCTGACACAATAAGGCGCATATGCGTTACAATGATAAAAATGGTGCTGCGCACCTTTTCTGATCTCACATTGGCGGCAGTCCGAGGGCTGCCGCCGGGAGGAGTTTTCGCATGACCTGCAATCCGATTCGAACGATTCTCTGCCTTCTCTGGCTTGTTGTCTTCTTCGCGGCCAGCCTGATCCTGCTTCCACTGGCGGCGCTGATCGGACATTTCTCACAGAAAAAAAAGGATGCCTTCTGCTACCCCCTGGTCAAAGCCGCTCTGAAAGTGCTCTGGCACCTGGCCGGCGCGAAGCCGCAGATTTCCGGCATGGAGAACATCCCGAAGGATAAGGCGGTGCTGTACGTGGGCAATCACCGCAGTTTCTTTGACATTATCATTCTCATGAGCATCCTGCCGGGACGCGTCAGCGTCGTGGCCAAGAAGGAGATGTCGCACATCCCGCTGCTCTCGGCCTGGATGCGCAATGTCCACTGCCTGTTTCTTGACCGGGACAACGTGCGCGCCGGCGCCCAGATGGTGCTCGACGGCATCGCGCTTATGAAGGATGGCATCTCCATCCTCATCTTCCCGGAGGGGACCCGCAACAAGGGCGATGGCATGCTCGAGTTCAAGGGCGGCGCGTTCAAGCTCGCCACCAAGCCGGGACTTCCGGTCGTCCCGGTGGTCCAGACCGGCACGCGCGAGATGTTTGAAGACCTCAAGCCGTTTGGCGTGAAGGCTGCAAAGACCACCGTCACCGTTCTCCCGGCGATAAGCACCTCCGGGATGCCGCGGCCTGAGCAGAATCAGCTTCACATCCGCGTCCGCGGCGAGATGGAGCGTATCTTCAATTCATTGCAAAAATAAGGGTTCGTGTTATAATTCATCCAAATGCGCGCTTTCCGGCTTTCAGCCTGATTCTTCAGGGCTCAGGCGGCCGGTTCTTGCGGCACTTATTTTCAGGAGGTATCCGTATCATGCCAGTCTGGGCCATTGTCCTCATCGTACTCGCCGCCGCCACCGTCGTTCTTGTGATCGTCGGAAACCGCCTGCGCAAAAAGCAGGCTGTCCAGCAGGATCAGATTGAAGCGGCAAAGCAGGTTGTATCCATGCTGATCATCGACAAGAAGAAAATGAAATTCCGGGACGCCGGTTTTCAGCAGTCCGTCATGGACCAGGTCCCGAAGTATCTGCGCGGCCGCAAAATGCCGGTCGTCAAGGTCAAGATCGGCCCCCGCATCATGACGATGCTCTGTGACCCGGATGTATATGACACGGTTCCGGTCAAGGCGCAGGTAAAGGCTGAGATCAGCGGAATCTATCTCACGGGGATCAAGTCCGTGCGCGGCGGAAAGGCCGAGATTCCGAAGAAGAAGAGTCTCTCGGGCCGTCTGTCCGCGAAACTCAAGAAAGCGGAAAAGACCGTGCGCGATCAGAGCAGAGACACCGCCGACGCGAAAAAGAAAAACAGATAATGGTACTTTCGTCAGCCTGCGCGCGTTTCACTGCTGCCCGCAGGCTGAAAGTGCACATGAAGCGGTTCGCATACTGAACCCGGAAGGAACGAGAAGTCATGTCAAGAAATCTCACTATGCTCACAGACCTGTATGAACTCACCATGATGCAGGGATACTTCAAGACCGGCAACAACCGCACGGTCGTATTTGATGCCTTCCACCGGCGCAACCCGGACGACGGAGGCTATTCCATCTCCTGCGGCCTGGAGCAGGTCATCGACTACATCAACGATCTTCACTTTTCCGATGAAGATATCGCCTACCTTCGCAGCACCGGCCTGTTTGAGGAAGATTTCCTTGACTATCTGCGCACCTTCCACTTCACGGGCGATGTCTACGCGATCCCCGAGGGCACGGTCATGTTCCCGCGCGAGCCGATCGTCAAGGTCATCGCGCCGATCATGCAGGCCCAGCTTCTTGAGACCACGGTTTTAAACATCATCAACCACCAGTCCCTGATCGCCACCAAGGCGGCGCGCATCGTCTACGCGGCTGACGGCGGCGGCATCATGGAATTCGGTCTGCGCCGCGCGCAGGGCCCGGACGCCGGTATCTACGGCGCCAGAGCCGCGGTTATCGCCGGGTGCGTCGGAACCTCCAACGTCCTCACCGGCCAGATGTTCGGCGTCCCGGTCATGGGGACTCACGCCCACAGCTGGATCATGAGCTTCCCGGACGAGCTGACGGCGTTCCGCGAGTACGCGAAAATCTATCCGAACGCGTGCACGCTCCTCGTCGACACATACGACACACTCAAGTCCGGCGTTCCAAACGCCATCCGGGTATTTTCCGAGATGCGCAAGGCCGGGATCCCGCTCCACAACTATGGTATACGGCTTGACTCCGGCGACCTCGCATACCTGACGAAGAAGGCCAGGAAGATGCTTGACGAGGCAGGTTTCACCGACGCGAAGATCGCAGCCAGCTCCGACCTGGACGAGTATCTGATCTCTTCTCTGAAGACTCAGGGCGCCCGGATCGACTCCTGGGGCGTCGGAACCAACCTGATCACCTCCAAGGACACGCCGGCATTCGGCGGCGTCTACAAGCTCGCGGCGATCATGGGCGACGACGGGAACTTCGTCCCGAAGATCAAACTTTCCGAGAATTCCGAGAAGATCACCAATCCCGGCAACAAGACCATCTACCGCGTATACGACCGCAACGGCATGATCGTGGCCGATCTCATCGCGCTCGCGGACGAGAAGATCGACGGCAACCAGCCGCTGCTTCTCTTCGACCCGGTCGAGACCTGGAAGAAGACACTTCTCAAGCCGGGCGAGTACACGCTCCGCGAGATTCTCGTGCCGATCTTCAAGTCCGGGCAGTGTATCTACAAGACGCCGAAGGTCATGGACATTCAGGCCTACTGCAAGAAAGAGATGGCCACACTCTGGGACGAGAGCAAGCGTCTCGTGAACCCGCACCAGGTTCACGTCGACCTGAGCCAGCGGCTCTACGACGTCAAGAAGAGCCTGCTCGACGAGTACGCGAAGGTATAAAGGGGTATAAGGCATCCACCCTGCCGGCTGCCCCCATTCCGCACGAAACAAATCATAAGACAAATGTCACCGGAAACAGACCGCCAGGTCTGCTTTCGGTGACATTTTTGGTTCTGTCTTGATTCTGTCTGCGGGTCAGGCCGGAGAAGGATGAGAAAGACCAGGGAAGAACAACGTCTCAGCCCGGGATTTCAGCAAAAAACGCAGATTATATCAATATCGCTGAATATTTTATAGGATATTTGCATACATTTCAGCAAAACAAGGAATTTCTACTGCTTCCGCTGATGTTTTCGCAGAATTCAGCCCGAAAAATCAAGCGGAAAGTAAGCTTATGTTCATTTTCGCTGAAGCCGTCGCGGAATCCGGTCCGTAAAATCCAGCGGAAAGCAAGCTGATGTCCATTCTAGCTGAAGCCGCCACGGAATCCGGTCCGCAAATTCCAAATAATCAAGCGGAAAGCAAGCTGATGTCCATTCTAGCTGAAACCGCCTGTAGCCCTGCGGAACCTGACCTTTAATAATCCGCAGAATCATCAAAAGCGCCGAAGCCGGAGACCTGATCGATCCTTTTCAGTCTCCCTCGATATGACGCTGCTGGCCTTCCCTGCGGTCTTCCTCATGCTCGTTGATGAGCCGGAGGATTTCTTTTTCCTGATTGGAGATATGCGTGACGACGATCTCCTCGGCTTTTGTCTCGTCCCGGGCTTCCAGCGCGCGGATGATATCCGTGTGCTCGGCGATGAGATTCTCATGGCTGCTCAGATCGCGCACATACTCCATGCGATAGCGGTACATCTGCTCCTGCAGATTCTGCACAATCTGAATCAGCCGCCGGTTTCCGGTCGCCTGGTAGATCACATCATGGAAATGTACGTCGGCATTGGTGATGTCCACCACGCTCTTGTTCCTGAGGCGCGCAAGGTGGGCAAATTCCCGGTTTGCTTTCTCCAGATTCCTGTATCCCTCTTCCGTGAAGCGCTCGCAGGCAAGCCGCGCCGCGAGGCGCTCCAGTGTCGCGCGCACCTCCAGCACGTCCCGCAGGTCCTGCTTGGTGATGGCAGCGACCTGAGCACCCCGCCTCGGGATCATGACAACCAGCCCTTCCAGCTCCAGCATCCGGATCGCCTCCCGGACCGGCGTGCGGGAGACGCCTAGTTCCTCAGCAAGCTGGACCTCCATCAGACGCTCGCCGGGCTCCATCTGTCCGGTCAGAATCGACTGCCGCAGGGTCTGAAAGACCACGTCCCGCAGCGGAAGATAGTCGTTTGAATTTAATACCAGTTCACCTTTCATGCTTCATTCCTTACGTTGCGTTCTCTTATGAATAAAAATCCCGGCCGGCTGCCCCCGGCGGGTTGAATGTCTCCGTCGTGTATACCTGTCTGGCATCTCCGGCTTTCCGAAGCACATCTCTTGCTCTGGCACAGCTCTGGGCGTCCGGGTAGATCCCGAATACCGTCGGCCCGCTGCCGCTCATCATGGCGCCGATGGCACCGTTGTCAAGCATCTGGCGCTTGAGTTTTGCGATGATGGGATACATCGGGATCGTCACACTCTCCAGGACATTGCCCATGGAGGCGCACAGAGCCTCGACGTCGCCGGCCGCGATCGCCTTCAGAATCGCCATGGTATCCGGGTGTGACGGAATCGGCGTGGAATCAAGCTTCTCATACACCATCCGGGTCGATACGCTGATGCGGGGCTTCGCCAGCAGAATGTCCATGTGCGGCGCCGCCGGGACGCGGGTCAGCTTCTCGCCGATGCCCTCCGCCAGCGCAGTCCCGCGCATCAGGCAGTACGGGACGTCAGCGCCCAGCTTCAGTCCCATATCCATCAGCTCCGGCAGATCAAAATTCAGATTATACAGCTTGTTGACGCCGAACATCACGCCGGCTGCATCCGTCGAGCCGCCTGCCATGCCGGCGGACACCGGGATGAACTTGTGCAGGTCAACCGCCACGCCGCCTGAAAACCCGGCCGTCTTCTTCATCAGCCGGACAGCCTTGTAAACCAGGTTGTTCTCATCGACCGGGAGATACTTCAGATTGGTCCGGATCCGGATATCATCCTCCGGAATTTTCGTGATCTCAAGACTGTCATACAGACCGACCGTCTGCATGACCATGCGGACCTCGTGGTACCCGTCCGGCCTCCGCCCGAGCACGTCCAGCCCGAGATTGATCTTCCCTCTGGCTTTCACCTTAATCGTATCCATAGAAACCCTTCCGTCACGGAACTTCCATCTGACACCATTATATCACGGCGCGCCCCGATGTCAGTCGTTCTTCTTCGCGCCGGCGCTTTTCTTCAGCACGATCCGCATATAGACCATCATCAGCGCCGTCTGGTAGATGATCAGGCCGGCCAGTGCGACAAGGCCGCCCAGTCCAAGTGTGACATGCGAACCGCTGCCATAGAAATTCCTTCCTGTTAACGCCGAGACGACAAGTGTGACGGCGAGCAGAAACAGCGAGATCATCCCGCCAAGCAGCGCACCCCGGATCCGGGACGTGATCAGGCATACGACACCCAGAAGCAGGAAGGCTGCGGCAAGCTTCCCGAGAACGGCTCCCGCGCCAAACCCGCCAAGAAGCGACACAGAGATGCTCTTTGTCCCCGCGGCATCTGTCACGGTGAACATCATCAGGCTGGCGCCGAGGAAGAACACGGCCGCGCCGATGAGCGCAATCACCCGCTTCGGATCGCCGATCAACCGGTAGATGGCCGGCTGGCCGGCAGCCTTGTCCTCAGCCTTTTCGATCTCTTTATCCGCGTCGATGAAAGCCGGCGCCCTTCCGTCCGCCTGCCCGCCGTCTGTTTTCTCTTCGCGCCCGCTCATGAAACAGCATATCCTTTCTCTCGGATGCAGGATACGACCTGATCGACATACCGGGCGCACGTCTCTTTATCAGACGCCTCCGCCATGACGCGGATGAGCGGTTCCGTGCCGCTCGGGCGCACCAGGATCCGGCCGTTTTCTCCAAGCGCCTCTGCCGCTGCGTTTACCTTGGCCTTCACGTCCGGATCCGACAGCACTTTCGACTTGTCGGCAACGCGGACATTCTCAAGGACCTGCGGATACATCGTGAAACCTTCGCACAGCTGCGACAGCGTCTTCTTCTCGGCGATCATGATCTCCATCAGCTTCAGGGCCGTCACCAGCCCGTCGCCGGTTGTCTCGTACTTGCTGAAGATAATGTGGCCGGACTGTTCGCCGCCGACGCGGTAACCGTGCTCCACCATATCCTCGTAGACATATTTGTCACCGACTTTCGTCTTGTCGTACTCGATGCCGCACGCGTCGAAGGCCTTGTACAGGCCGAAATTGCTCATGACTGTGGTGACGACTTTGTTGCCGTCGAGCTGTCCTTTCTTCTGCATGTAGCGCCCGGCGATGTACAGGATGTGATCGCCGGTCACAACCTCGCCGCGCTCATTCACGGCAAGGCAGCGGTCCGCGTCGCCGTCAAAGGCGAATCCCGCGTCCAGATGCTCTCTGAGCACCAGCTCCTGAAGGCTCTCGATGTGCGTCGAACCGCAGCCGCTGTTGATGTTGAAGCCGTCCGGCTCCGCGTGGATGACGTACGTCTTCGCGCCCAACGCGTCGAAGATATTCTTGGCAAGCTGCCAGGACGATCCGTTGGCAGCGTCCAGTCCGATGCGGAAGTGGCGGAACGAATACACGCCGAGGCTGATGAGGTAGCCCATGTAGCGGTTTCTGCCCGCCACGTAGTCCACTGTGCAGCCGATTTTCTCCCGCTTGGCAAATGGGATCTCCCCCGCCTCGCCGTCCAGATACTTCTCCACGCCGTCCAGCACATCCTCGCGCATCTTCTCGCCGTGCTCGTTGATGAGCTTGATGCCGTTGTCGTAGAACGGGTTGTGGCTGGCAGAGATCATGATGCCGCAGTCAAAATCGTCGGTGCGCGTCACATACGCCACGCTCGGCGTGGTCGTCACGTGCAGCAGATATGCGTCGGCGCCCGACGCCACCAGACCGGAGACGAGCGAGTACTCGAACATATAGCTGCTGCGGCGGGTGTCCTTGCCGATCACGATCTTCGCCTTGCCGTCCGCGTGATTCTTTCCGTAAAACCAGCCGAGATACCGCCCCACTTTGTAGGCGTGCTCCACGGTCAGCGTCACATTTGCTTCTCCCCGGAAACCATCTGTCCCGAAATATTTACCCATTGTCTTCTCCTGCCGTCATCTTTCCGTCCCGCGCTTTCCGCTGCTGCCGAATGCCTCAATAGCCGTTCGGATTCATCTGCTGGAAGCGCCATGAATCCTCGCACATCTGCTTCAGCGTCTTCTCGGCCTTCCAGCCCATCTCCTTCCCGGCAAGGCTGGCGTCGCAGTAGCACTGCGCAATGTCTCCCGGTCTTCTGGCGACGATCTCATACGGGATCTTCACACCGGTCGCCGCCTCGAAATTCTTCACGATGTCAAGGACTGACGATCCCTTTCCGGTCCCCAGGTTGTAGATCTTAAGTCCCGGATTCTCGCATATCTTCTTCACCGCACACACATGGCCCTTCGCCAGGTCCACGACGTGGATATAATCGCGCACGCCCGTGCCGTCCGGCGTCGGATAGTCGTTGCCGAACACACGCAGTTTCTGCAGTTTCCCGATGGCCACCTGCGTGATGTATGGCATCAGGTTGTTCGGGATGCCGCTCGGATTCTCGCCGATGAGGCCGGACTCGTGC
>DGVL01000147.1 GCA_002394965.1 Lachnospira sp. UBA4285 | reverse complement strand
TTCCAGCCACGACAAACCGGGGCAGGCCCCCGCCGCGCTCGAGCTGTTCTCTTGCGAGTAACGCGGCGAGCCGGTGGCGGCTGTAGCGGGCACTGCCGGAAAGAAGGCGGCTGTAATGTCTGAAATTCACATAGGAGTGCTCAAACTGCCGCGACCACAGATGCTGCAGATCAACCCGCGCTGAGAAAGGCAGATTTCCCTGCGCAAAGTAATACCCCGCATACATCCGCTGTGTCACAAGATAGGTGAACGCGGCGATCTTGCGCCGGCACAGTTCATCTCCGGTGTAAACAGCCGGAAGAAGATAGCGGTAAACATCGTAAGCCGCTATCTGACGCGCCTCTGCGTCAAGTGCTGGTGTACCGGCATACATGGAGTGCAGAAGCCGCCCCCACTCTCCGGCAGGCGATTTTTTCAAATGCTCTCTCAGCTTTTGTTCCCGCTGCTGCACGAGTCTCCAGTCCGGATTGATGATCTCCATCCCCGGGAAATCATCCAGCAGATGCTCCTCCGTATTCCGATACGCTTCGCTGCCCGCTGCCGTCACATCAGCTGCAGGATCCTTGTCAGGCGTCAGGCCGCAGAGACCAAAGCGCAGCGCGCTCGCGATATCTGTCGCTGTGTCATTGAGTCTGGCCAGGTAATCACCGCGTATCTGCCTGAGGCGGAAGAACGTCTGCGGGTCGATGTCATTCTCCTCGGGAGAGCGGCCGTCCTCTCCGCCGCTCACGAGCGTAAAAGGCAGAGGCGAGGAGAGCATGATCTGTGCGGCTGTGATACAGGAAGGGGCCAGCCCTGTCTCCAGTCTGTTTCCGTACGCGGTCTTGAACCGCGGGAAATCGGCACAGGTATCGCACAGAACCGATTCCCCTTTCGCAGTAATCAGGTCGCATAGATTATCCCGGTTCAGAAAAGGGCAGCGCAGATTCTCCCTGAGCCGGAACGTGCACCCGCCGTCATCCCCCGGCACACATGCCTCTTTCAGCCGGCGGGCAATCGGTGTGCTTTCATCTTCTATTATCTTCTGATACCGGCTGTACGCGGCTGCATCCACGTCGACATCCCACCCCGCACAGCATGTGTCCGTACACGCGCCCGCTATACACCGGAACTTCGGGTAATAGTCCGGAACTGTGATCTTCACGGTCACTCCTTTCACCGGAAATGCACCGCACAGTGCATTCGCCCGATTTCGTGATAGAATATAGCCCAAGTGTACCATTTTTTCATGTTCTGCGCACATTTTAGCGCCGGAAAGAGAGGACTCCGTGGAGAAAAAGAAGAATTATCTCACCAGCTGGCCCTGCATTATCGCCTTCGCACTGACCGCCAATTTTCTCTGGGGGAGCGCGTTTCCCGGCATCAAAGCGGGCTATGCCCTGTTGTCTGTGAGCTCGTCTGATACTGCCGCGCAGCTGATTTTTGCCGGCATGCGCTTTACACTGGCCGGCTTTCTCCTCCTTTTCTTTCTGCTTGCCGCCTCCCGGGCAAAGCAGCTCCCGCTGCGCTCACCGGGAGCGTCTGCAGAAAGCGGAAAACCTGAAAGCCTTCGGAAGACTCTGCTCCCGGGGCGAAGAGCCCTCGTGCCTGTGATCATCCTGGCGCTGTTTCAGACCGCCGTCCAGTATTTCTTCTTTTACATCGGCCTCGCCCACACGCTCGGCGTGCGGGGAAGCGTCATCGAGGGCACCAGTCCGTTCTTTGCGATACTCATCTCTTCGCTCATCTTCCGCCAGGAGCACCTGACTCCCCGGAAATTAACCGGAATCCTCATCGGATTCTCCGGTATCGTTCTGATCAACACTCCGGCCCTTCTGGCAGCCTCTGCTTCCGGCGGCAGCCCGGCTGGTGATATCGCAATCATGCTCTCAACCGTATCCGCCGCTTTTTCCCAGGTCTTCATGAAGGAGTTTTCGAAACGCTTCGACCCCGTCCTTCTCTCTGCCTGGCAGTTCGTCGCTGGCGGACTGATGCTTCTTATGGCAGGAATACTGGCCGGAGGACACATCGGCCTTTTTCCGCCTTCTGCCATCTGGCTTCTCTTCTACCTTGCATTTGTGAGTGCCGCAGCCTACTCGCTCTGGAGCCTTCTGCTCAAATACAATCCAGTCTCCCGCGTCACATCCTTTTCTCTGCTGACACCGGTGTTCGGTGTGCTGCTTTCATTGCTCATTCTGAACGAGCAGCCCGCAAGCCCTGTGCTTCTGCTCATCGCCCTGGGGCTCGTGTGCAGCGGGATCTTCATTGTGACAAGAAGCCGTACTTAAATGCCCTGTCGTAAAGTTTTCTGCAGCAAAAAAGCTGCGGCACCTCCGAAGAAGTGCTGCAGCCTTTTATCGCATATTCAGATGTTCGCAATACAATCAGCTAGCCGAGATGTACTTGTCGATGATTTTCTTGACAGTGCCGTCATCCTTCAGCTCCTTGAGTGCTTTGTTGACAGCATCGCGCAGCTGCGGATTGTTCTTGGACACGCAGATCGCATAATCCTCATCGGCGAATGCGGTATCCAGAATCTTCGTCCCCGGATTGGCCGCAACGTACTCCTTAGCCGGCTCCGCGTCGATGACAACGGCGTCAACCTTTCCGGACAGAAGCGCCTGTACGGCGATGATCCCGTTGTTGTAGGCGATTACATGATCCTCACCGTATCCGCCGTTCTCGGGCGTGTCCGAGCAGAGCATGTATCCGGTCGTGCCTTCCTGGCATCCGATCTTCCCGGCTTTGGAAAGATCGTCCGGCGTCTTGATATCTGAGTCATCGGTTACGATGATGACCTGCTTGGAGTTCGCATAGGTGTCCGTGAAATCAACACTCTTCTTGCGCTCGTCGGTGACACTCATGCCGGCCATGCCGATGTCAGACTTGCCGCCGGAAACAGCCGCTACGATGGAGCCGAAATCCATGTTGTCAATCGTAACGGTCAGCCCCAGCTTTTCGGCGATGGCATTGGCCAGGTCGATGTCGATGCCGGTGAAGCCACCGTCATCTGTCGTGGACTCATACGGCGGGAATGTCGCATTGGTCGCCACATGAAGAACGCCTTTCTCGGCCGTCGTGAAGCTTCCGGAAGCACTCCCCGAAGCCGCTGTCGTCGTGGCGCCGGCCGCCGCTGTCGTTGCCGCGCTGCTGCCGGATGCTGACGCGGTGCCGCCCGAAGTGCTGCCGCAGGCAGCCAGACCAAACCCCATGACAGCCGTGAGGGCTGCCGCTGCAATCTTCTTGAATCTCATATTTTCCTCCTCCTTCCGGATCTGTCCTTTCTTCCTGATCCCCGGAACGTTCCCATGATGGTATCATCTTACAGGCCTGTGCGTCAAGAATATAATACAGATTTTGTGCATAATTATTCAGATGTGGCCGGTATGTCCGTCTCCTCACCGGGTATTCCTGCCTGTGCCTTTCCGGTGAGCGGCTCATGCGTGTACACATCCCAGGAGAGCACCCGCCTGCGCATGCCGTCGATGTCCAGTACCCCCTGCGCAAAGCTCTTCTTCACAAGTTCTGCCGGGACAAAAACATCATACTTCTCAAAGACCGGAACTTCCGTCTTGTATACAAGATCCCCTGCCGGGAAGTCCGTCCCGGCCGCGCGGATGAGCGTCCGGAAGAACTCTTCCGGTGTGGCGGCCATAGTAAACTGCATATAATACGGCCTCGACGCCTCGAGTCCCTTGATCCCCAGAAGCGCTGCGCATTTAATCTTGATGAGCCTCTCCAGCGCGAGAAACGCATAGGTCCCGAGCCACGGAAACAGCGCCCACATGCTGCCGCCCAGATTAATGAGCGGGCAGCGCAAAAACCCCGCCTGAGCCGCAAGGCTCCTCGCCTCCTGAAGCCGCAGCCGGGCATGATTCTGCAGGTACGGATACATCTTTTCCTCTCCAAGCACCTGCTTCATCCGTTCCAGGATCCGGGTGTTGATGTCGCCCGGGCACTGGCCGAAATACGCCGGAATATTGCCTTTTGTCTGCGTGCAGTAGACAACATGACGCTTCACATCAACCTCATCGACCACCCACACATGCCCCGCGATGGCAATCTTCTCGCCCGCCGGCGGAGGCGCCACAATGGTGCCGAGTTCCTGTGAATCTGCCCGCACTGTAAATTCTTCATTTTCCTGAAAGACCGCATAGAACTTGAAACTGCCGGTGATCTTCTCGCCTTCCAGGCCCACGATAAGACCTCCGCCCTCCGTCTGCTCAATGTGATCTTCTTTAATAAGACTTCGGAGCAGCACCCGGTAATCATCTGCACTCACCATGGCAAATGGCGCCAGCCCCAGCACTTCCCTGGCAAGCTGCGCGGGGCTCATCTCGCCTTCCGAAGCAAGCGTCGCCATCGTCTGGTGGTACAGCAGGCTGTAGGGCAGCGGATTGAGTCTGGGCGGCTCCACCCAGCGCTCCTCCAGATACAGCTGAATCAGCGCGCAGGCCTGCACAAGACTCCAGGGGACACACGCCGGCGCCATATCGCGGGCCTGCTGCATCTGTTCCCGGATGACGAGCCGCATCTGAGGCGGTTCTCCACGCCTTCCGGACCGTCCCATTCGCTGAAGGAATGAAGACACCGTAAACGGGGCGTTGATCTGGAATACTTGTTCGAGCTGCCCGATGTCAATCCCAAGTTCCAGCGTGGACGTCGTCACAGTGGCGAAATTCGCGCTCTCATCCCGCATGATCTCCTCCGCAGACTGGCGGTAGGATGCCGAAAGATTCCCGTGATGGATGAGAAAACGGTCCGGCTCATGACGCGCCTCGCAGTACTGCCGCAGCGTCGTGGTGACGCCCTCTGCTTCCTCCCGCGAGTTGCAGAAGATCAGAGACTTCTTTCCGCGCGTGTGCTCGAAGATGTAAGCAAGCCCCGCATCCGCCGCCGCAGGCGCACGATCCGTCTTGACACTGGCTGATGCAGACGGCGCCACCCCATCCCTGTCGAGCGCAATGCCGGTTATCACCTCTGCGTCCTCGGGCGCTTCATTCTCCTGATGCCCCGTCTGGCCGCTTCCTTTTGTTTCATCCTCCCGCATCGGATCGGGTATCCAGAACTGATCCACCGAAAGGCGCATGGTCTGGCCTCTGGAGGAGATTCTCGGGATCACACAGTCTCTCCCGGTCCCCGCCGACAGAAACTTCCCGGTCATCTCCGGGTCGCCGATCGTCGCCGAGAGCCCGATCCGGCGCGGATTCACCCCGGCCATGCGGGATAGCCTCTCCATCAGGCAAAGGCACTGCTCACCTCTTGCACCCCGCATCAGAGAATGCACCTCATCGATAACGATAAAACGCAGGTCTTTGAACAGTTTCGGAATATATCCGTGTTTGTGCAGGAGCAGCGCCTCCAGCGACTCCGGGGTTATCTGCAGAATACCTGACGGATTCTTGAGAAGCTTCGCCTTGTGTGTGGCGGAGACATCGCCGTGCCAGTGCCAGACCGGCACGCCTGCCTCCTGGCAAAGATCGCTCAGCCGGCTGAACTGGTCGTTGATGAGCGCTTTAAGAGGTCCGATGTAGATGACCCCCACAGATGCAGAAGGGTTCTCAGACAACAGTGTCAGAATCGGGAAGAAAGCTGCCTCCGTCTTGCCGGAAGCTGTCGAGGCCAGAAGGAGTACATTGTCATCCGTGTCAAAGATCGCATCCGCCGCAGCCGCCTGCACAGCCCGCAGGCTTCTCCAGCCGCTGCGGTATATGTAGTCCTGGATAAACGGCGCATAGCGCTCAAACGCATTGCTCATAACGTGAACTCCGCAAAATCCCTGCCGCCGTTCTCCGGATTCTCTCCACTGCCACTCTCTGTTCCATTTCCGTCCGAGCCGGCAAAGTGAAAGTCATCCGACTTCAGCAGAGCCTGCAGGGAAAGATCCGGTCTCTGGTACAGGATGTCCAGTATCCCGATGAAATCCCGGATGATCTCGCGGGGTGTGATGTGAGAATCCGCACCTACCCGTTCGTACTCAATCCGGATAAAATCCGCCAGGTCCTCATCGCGCATCCGGCTCTCATAACCGTACAGCTGGCTGTGAATGTCCGAGAGCCTGCCGGCAAGCACCAGCATCTCCTCCGGTGTCAGCGGCGAGAGGCGGATGACCGGCGCATAAAGATCCTGCGCGCCGTCCCCCGTGAAGTGTCCCTCGGCCAGTCTGGAGCGCAGTGCCTCGTAACTGTAGATGCCTCTCCTTCTGTCCTCCAGGCACTGCGGTGTCCCGCTCATGAGTATGCCGATGTACTGGGCCTTCCCCTGGAGACAATCGTTATACATGGTCAGAATCTTCTCATAATTGTACTGGCGCGAGATCGAATTGGGGATCTTGTACAGATTCACCAGCTCATCCAGCATGATGACAAGTCCCTTGTACCCGGCTTCCTTCAGGAACCACGCGAAGACCTTCAGATACTCATACCAGTCGTCATCCGTTATGATAATGGATACACCCAGTTCGTCTTTGGCCTCTTTCTTCGTGGTGTACTCTCCCCGGAACCACTTCAGGACTTTTGCCTTGAGCTCTTCATTCTGGGAGACGTATGCCTGATAATACAGGCACAGCAGTCTCGCAAAATCAAATCCGTGAACGAGCACATTCACCCTGCGCGCCACATCCATGATCCGGCTCTCCACCTGCTGCAGAAACGCGGGATCATCCGGCGGCAGTCCGGTATCCTGCAGGGTCTGCGCCTGCACAGAACTGATCCAGCGGTCCAGGATCAGCATCAGAGCGCCTCCCTCCGGCCTTGTCTTCGTGGACATATTCCGCAGAAGTTCCCGGTATGTTGCCAGCCCCTGTCCGTGTGTTCCCTGGAGGCGCCGCTCCGGCGAGAGATCCGCGTCCACCACGACAAATCCCCGGTCCATCACATGGTTCCGGATCGTCTGCAGCAGAAAGCTCTTTCCACTGCCGTACCGACCGACGATAAAGCGGAACGATGCTCCGCCTTCTTCAACGATGTCGGTATCGCGCAGCAGCGCCTCGATCTCGTTTTTTCGCCCGACCGTGATATATGGGAGGCCGATTCTGGGCACAACGCCGCCCTTCAGTGAATTAATCAGAGCCGAAGCAATCCGCTTCGGCACTTTTGTTTTCTGATTCTCCATGATTTTCTCCGGATAAAAGTCGAACAGCCTGTTGATCCAAACGCCTGTTCGATACTGATTATACACCGGGAGAAGATCGCCGTAAATCATCTTGTGCAAAGCAAATCGGATGTCAGCCAGAGCCTGTGTGCTGCCTTCTGCAGCAAAAAATCCGGGAAACCGTTTATTTACGGCATCCCGGATCTTTTGCAATTATGGAGACGACGGGATTCGAACCCGCGACCTTTGCGTTGCGAACGCAACGCTCTCCCAGCTGAGCTACGTCCCCGCGACTTCTCAAGTATACCCCGAAGCAGTCAGGACTTCAAGAAATTTTTTTCAGCCAAAATTGTAAATTGTTGTTAAAATCCAGAAATCTCTATTGACACACCAGCTGATTCTGATATACTACAAGTAGTTTTAAATACTACTTATTGCGTTTTTACAAATCGTTTTGCCCTTTATACCAGAGTCGGGAGGTGGTTGTTATGAATTCTAAGGAGCTGAGACAATTTTTCAAGGACCATCTGGTCCCGTCCAGACTGTATGATCTGAGAAAGAATCATAAAGGCCGCATCTGCATGGAAAAGTCCGCTTCCGGATGGTCTGTTTATTTCTCCGACAAGAAGCAGAAAGTCGGAACGCTTCACTATCAGGATGAGGCTTCTGCCTGCACTGCCATGAAGAACGAGGTGCGCAAATTGATGGAAGGTCTGTACGGCGTGACCTGGTCTGCAAGACCCACGGCCTGAGCGTATGCACTCTGACTGCTGTCATTCTGCGGAAGCGGAACGATGGCAGTCCTTTTTTGTTGCCTATTTCAAAGAAAAAATGTATGAATTTGCCACCGGTCGCATAATTATAAGTGCCAAACCGGGATTTCTATGCTAGTATAAAGTAATAAATTTCTGCGTTTTCCGCAGAGGAAAGCAGGTGCGCGTTTGCAGGCATTTTTCTCATCTCTGTCTTCGCAGTTCTATATCAGTTTTGTTGATCAGAACCGCTGGCAGAGCTATATCAAGGGTCTTGGCATATCCTTTTTGGTGACAGTCGGCGCCCTGGCCATCGGCATCGTGATCGGTATTCTTGTCGCGATCTGCCGCACGGCGCATGACCAGAAAAAAGGAAAGATAAACCCTCTTCTCTCTGTGTTCAACAGAATATGCATCATTTATACAACTGTGATCCGCGGGACCCCTATGATGGTCCAGCTCCTGATCAACGGATTTGTTGTATTTGTCTCAAGCCGCAATCTGATCGGAATCGCGATCCTGACACTCGGCATCAACTCGGGAGCCTACGTTTCTGAGATCATCCGCAGCGGCATCATGTCAATCGATCCGGGGCAGATGGAGGCCGGGCGCTCGCTGGGACTTCCCTACCGGACGGTCATGAGCAAGATCATCATTCCGCAGGCAATCAAGAATGTTTTCCCGGCACTGGGCAATGAGTTGATCACTCTGTTCAAGGACACTTCGCTGGTCACCGTCATCGGCCTGACTGATCTGACGAAGGCTGCCATGCAGATCCAGGCGCGGACCTATCAGGCATTCATGCCGTATTTGTGCATTGCCGGCCTGTATCTTGTCTGTGTCCTTATCATGACCAAAATTCTTGGAACTGTCGAGGGGAGAATGAGAAAAAGTGAACGCAGATAATGAACTGATCCGGATTGAACATCTTCAGAAACGCTTCGGCAGCAATATTGTCCTGAAGGATATCAACGAGCATATCCTTGAGGGCGAGAAGGTCGTCATCATCGGGCCATCAGGTTCCGGAAAATCGACGATGCTTCGCTGTCTCAACCTTCTGGAGACACCGACATCCGGCCATATTTACTTCGAAGGTAAAGATATTACAGCGAAGAAAACCGATATCAATGCCGTCCGCTGCCAGATGGGCATGGTATTCCAGCATTTCAATCTTTTCCCGCACATGACTGTCCGGGAGAACATCACGCTGGCTCCGGTAGAAACCCGCCACATGAACAAAGAAGAGGCCAATGAAGAAGCGACGAAGCTCCTCACGCGCGTTGGACTGCTCGATAAAGCGGACGCCTACCCATCATCACTCTCCGGCGGGCAGCAGCAGCGGATCGCCATCGTGCGGGCACTTGCCATGCACCCGAAGGTCATGCTCTTTGACGAACCGACCTCTGCCCTCGACCCCGAGATGGTCGGAGAGGTTCTGGAGGTCATGAAGGAACTGGCCGATTCCGGCATGACCATGGCTGTCGTGACACATGAGATGGGATTTGCCAGAGAAGTGGCCGACCGTGTCCTCTTCTGCGCGGACGGTGGAATTCAGGAAGAGGGAAGCGCTGAGGAAATCTTCTCTCATCCGAAGAACCCGCGCCTGCGCGATTTCCTGTCCAAGATCATCTAAAAAGTCAGGATGGATCTTGTTGAACCCGCTTCACACTATTAGAAAAACCCGCTGGAAATCTGTTGATTCCCAGCGGGTTTTGGCTTTTTAACTTGACGTTCTGAAGGTCCGCGTCGCTTCTCTTTTACTGCGCTGCGGCAGCGGATTCCTGCGGATGACGGCGATGTTCACGGATCATCAGAAGGACTCCGGCTGCCAGCATGAAAATCGATATGAACTGAGAGGTACTCAGGATACCGACACTGCCCCGCGGATCCCCGCGCAGAATCTCGACCAGAAAGCGTCCGACTGCGTAGAAATCCATGTAGAGGAAACCTATGTCTCCCTTGCGCCTCCAGGACTTTCCGCGGCTCTTCCTATCGATTAGAAGCAGCGCCAGGCAGATCAGGAAGTCGCCCGCCGATGATATCAGCTCTGTTGGAATGACCTTGACACTGCTGCCGGGTCCCAGGGAATTATCCGGGAAATACACGCCAAACACCGAGTCGGTCGGCCTGCCGTAGCAGCATCCAGCCAGAAAACAGCCGATGCGGCCGAATCCCTGCGCCAGAGCAACCTCCGGGACCAGTGCGTCGAAGTAATCCATGAAAACATACTTTTTGTGACGGCAGTAAAGCATGATCGCAAGCACACTCGTGATGATGCCGCCATACACGACAAATCCGGACGAGCCGAGGAGTTCCAGCGGATGCTCGAGAAAACTCTTCCACTCCACGATGATGTAGAATAGTTTTCCTCCGCCAAACCCTACAAGCCCGCAGATCAGCACAATATCCACAACTGCGTCCGGCTCAAGATTCTTCTTCCTGAACCGGTAATAGCCCATCAGCATTGCCATAACAAAGCCGATGCCGATCATCAGGCCATACCCGTGAATGATGATTGGTCCGATCCGAAACAGATCAACAGCCACTTTTTACTCCTTATAGTCCGTCCTCGGCTTGATTACAGCGGATTGCAAACTGCCGATAAAAGCGCGGCTCGTCCGGCATCCACCTGCGCTCATAGAAGTTGCGCAGCAGATACAGCGACAAGGCAGATCTCTGCTGGTCCGTCTCCAGAAGCGTCATCTTCCGCCGCATTTTCACGAGCAGGCCATGCCAGCGCTCGTGAAATATCCGGTCGTTCTCCACTTCCTCTTTTGTAGTCAGATCGAGCCACTTGTTGACTTGTACCTTGCTCCTGCCCGGCCGCACGCACGCGCCCTTCTGCAGAATATAGCGGAATGTCCCGTCATCATCCCAGACGCGGCCGAGCGGAAACAACCGGCACAGATCAGGCCGGTGCGCATGGATGCCGCAACGTCCTTCCTCTGTCAGCCAGGGGCAGCCACCGCCGTCCCCTCCGGGCGCAGGCTCTTTCATCCGGATATGCGGCAGGATCAGCTCGTCTGTGACGGAAAGCTCAATCTCATCCTGCTTCAGAAGTTCAAGGAAACTTTTTCCGGTCGCTCTTTCCAGACGCATTACATCAAGCGGATCCAGAATAATTGTGTCCGATGTAAAATGACAGCAGGCCGAACAGCCGCTGCATCCGGCGCTTGCGCACCGCACCAGATCCGAACCACTGTAGTACCTGCCGTCCCAGATTGCATCCAGTCCTTCTTCCCGAATCACGTCACATGTTCCCTTCCGGAACTTCCATGGCTGCCAGCTTCAGCGCCCCCATGATTCCCGGATTGTCGCCAAGATCCGGAGCGACGATGTAATTTTTCATGCCTTCCGGTGTGAACTGATTCTGCGTGAAATATCCGTGCAGAAATTCCAGAGTCTTCGCGCGGACAAGATCAAACATCTGCGGCTGATGCATCACGCCGCCCCACAAAATGATCTTCTCCGGCGAATACGCACAGATATAATCGGCGATCGCCTGGCCCAGATAGTAGCTCTCCATCTCCCAGACTTCCGGCTTATCCGAGAGCTCTGCTCCCTTCTTCCCCCATCGCAGCTCAATGGCACGGCCGGCGGCAAGTCCCTCCGCACAGTTGGTGTGGAACGGACATCCTCCGGCAAACGCCGTGTCATCCGGATGTCTGGTGAGCAGTATGTGGCCGGCCTCCGGGTGCATTAGGCCGTGGAGAAGCCCGCCGTTTACGTACACGCCGACGCCGATACCGGTGCCGACTGTGATGTAGATCGCCGAACTGCATCCCCTTGCCGCACCCCATGTCACCTCGCCGAGGATGGCACCATTTACGTCTGTGTCAAAACCAACAGGAACGCCCAGTTCTTTTCGGAACGCTCCCGCGAAATCATAGCCTTCCCAGCCCGGCTTGGGTGTTTTCAGGATATGACCATATGTCGGTGAATTCCGGTTCAGATCAGCCGGACCGAATGTAGCGAGCCCCAGCGCCCGGATGCCGCGTCCGCGAAAATAGCGGATCATCTCCGGAACACATGCACCGGGCTCTGTGGTCGGTATGGACACCCGATCCTTCAGATTGCCATTTTCATCTCCGAGCGCACATACCATCTTGGTTCCGCCCGCTTCAATTCCGCCAAGCAGCATTTCTTTCCTACCTCCCGGCCTTCTTGTCTGTCTGTGCAGAAGATTCCGCCTTTAGTTTCTCCGCTGCGTACTCTTCTTCACGCTCTTTGTAGTGGTGCGCGTTCTCCAGCATCATGTCCTTGACCTTCATGAGACG